>JAAYNO010000162.1 GCA_012520855.1 Clostridiaceae bacterium
CGGTCCTCAGCGATCTCTTTAAGAATATTAAGAACCTGCATGCTGGTTTCAGTGTCAAGGGCCCCCGTTGGCTCATCGGCAAGGATAATGTCGGGGTCGTTGACAATAGCTCTGGCAATAGCAACACGCTGCATCTGACCGCCCGATACTTCAGCAGGTTTCTTGCGAAACTGATCTGCGAGACCTACCTTTTCAAGCGCTTCTTTAGCCCGCTTGCGGCGTTCTTTCTTAGACACGCCTGAAAGAGTCAAAGCAAGCTCGACATTCTCAAGTACTGTCTGATGCGGTATCAGATTATAGCTTTGAAAAACGAAGCCTACCGAATGGTTGCGATACGCGTCCCAATCTCTGTCCTTATATTCTTTCGTTGACCTTCCGTTTATAATAAGGTCTCCGGAGGTGTATCTGTCAAGTCCGCCAATAATGTTTAACATCGTTGTTTTTCCGCAGCCTGACGGACCCAGGATCGAAACAAATTCACTACTGCGGAATTGAAGATCGATTCCCTTCAGTGCTTCAACGTTTTCACCCGGGGCAGAATATACTTTAGTTATATTTTTGAGTTCCAGCATTAGTTTCCTCCTTGATCCCTGTTGGTGCTTATTCTTTTCTTCTTATTACAGTTTAGACTATATCCTTTAGATTTTAAACCAAAAACGCAACAAAAGCGACTGTCTCAAAACAGACAGTCAACTTTGCATAATAGTTTGATTATAGTGTGGAGCATATACATCCAGTTCGTGGTCTGCGAGAAAGTCTTGTATTGCCGAGACAGCTAATCACTTCAAGATTATCAAATATTTCAGGCAAAGGTCAACTTGAAAGCGCAAAAACCCCGCAGAGATCACTTTAATGTGATTTTACGGGGTCAATGAACATGCTATCCAATTTTGTATTGATATTTAAAGGCTATTAACCTTTTATAGCTCCACTTGTCAGACCGGATATTATATATTTCTGGAAAAACAAGAATACAATAGTTGTCGGTAAAGCGGCCAGGGTGGCACAGACCATTCTTTCATTGAAGACTTGCTGCTTATAACCACCGTAATTGTACAATCCGACCATAAGAGTCCACATATTTGACTCCGTCGTGAACAGTAAAGGCCACAGGAAGCTGTTCCATATGTTGAGAAACGTATTGATCACCAATACAGCCATACAAGGTCCAAGCAACGGGTATATTATCCTCACGAATATGCCTATTTCTGAAGCACCATCAATTTTAGCAGCCTGGATGATCTCATCCGGCAAGCCCATTATGTACTGTCTCATTAAAAATATACTTATGGGAGCAGCCAAGAACGGTATGATAAGCGCCTGGTAGGTATTCATCCATTCAAGGGCGATAAATGTTCTGTATATTGGAATAAGTATAAGGTAAACCGGGATCATCATCGTAGACAGTAATAATATGAAGAAAAATTTCTTCCCCGGGAATGACTTCTTCGCAAACGCATAGCCCGCCATCGGAGAAAAAACCATGTTCCCCGCTACTACCGCGAGAGACACGATCAGACTGTTAAGAAAATATTTTAGGAACGGCTGGGTTGACAGAACGATACGATAAGCCTTCAACGACGGATTCTTCGGGATAAGATTAAACCCTTCGGTGATTACTGAAACCTGATCTTTGAAAGTCGAAGAAACCATATAAAGGAATGGATAAATCATAATGACCAAAAACGGTAATAGAATAAATGTCAATATATAACTGCGAGCATTTTCGCTCAAGCGATTTGCTTTTTCCATTATTCATCTATCCTCCTGTCAAATCCGAGTACCTTCAACTGTATAAGTGCCATGATCAAAATTAGTATAAAAAGTGAGTAACCTACTGCTGATGCATAACCCATCATCTGAGATGAAAATGCCCGCTTATACAGATAGAGTACGACGGTCGTAGTAGCGTATCCCGGTCCTCCGCCTGTCATGATCTGAGGTTCTGTGAATACCTGGAGCGAATTGATGGTATTTAATACGAAAATATAAAGTGTGATATGCCTCAGATGAGGAAGGGTGACACTGAAAAACTTTTGGAACCCATTAGCGCCATCCACCGTTGCTGCTTCGTAAAGCTCCTGCGGTATAGACTGCAGGGTGGACAGATACAGGAGCATATAATAGCCGGTCGCTGCCCAGACACTCATACCCATAATACTTAGCAGCGCTGTATGCTGGTTATTCAGCCAGTTTGTTGGTTTGCCGCCAAAAAACTGAACGATCTGACTGATTAGCCCGTATTGGTTACAAAGAAGTACGAACAGAGTCGATATAACTGCCAAAGAAGTGACTGTGGGTAAGAAGAAACCTACCCTGAACAGAGTCTTGCATTTTACCCCCCTGTTAACGGCCAATGCCAAAAGCAATGCAAATACAGTCGTAAATGGTATTGTTCCAAATGTGAATACAAGTGTATTTCTCAGCGAGATCAGAAAATCACGATCGGTAAAAAGATTCCGGTAATTTTGAAGACCCACGAAATCATTGATCGTTGAAGGTTTCAGCGGGTTATAACTTGTAAAGCCAAGATATCCGGAAAAAATTACCGGGTAGACTGTAAACGCTAAAAAAAGAATGAACCATGGAGCAATGAAAAGATATGCTGCCTTATTGGTTCTTATTCTATACCACAGACTGTTATGATCGATTCTCCTTGGCCTTTTCAATGTGGAGCTATGCCCCAATGCTTTCATTTCCAAGCTCTATCTCTCCTTATCAAGAATCCCGCTGCCCGTTAATCAATTTAACGATTGTCATTGAGCCGCGAGTACCAGTTGCAGCTTTACAATAAGCAGCCCCGGATCGGTTATCCGATCCGGAGCAATTGATTTATAATAACTGCTACATCATACCAAGAAGATTTGCAATATCCTTTTGACAGGCTTCGACCGCCTCGTCTCTGGGAACACCATTAAGGTAGATTTCCTGGATCATTGTTGAGATCCTCATACCGATATCTTCAATTCTCTTGTTGATAGGAGGAGCGAAAGTATAGCCTTTCTTTGCTATTTCAATAAATCTCTGAACCTTCTGGCCTGCTATGTCATCAGCTGCAGGATTAGCAAGCTCGGGAATCGTATCCAGTGATGAGATTGAAGGAAGTATGGACCATGAGCACTGCCTGCAGATTTCCGTTGAAGTTGCTGCATCTGCCAGGTAAGCCAGATACTTGAATGCTTCATCCTTGTTCTTGGACTGCATTGGTATGGTAAGTACTTCTGCTCCGTTGAAAGCCAGTGTCTTTCCGGTATCCGGGCAGGCAGGAATAATTTCATATCCCCAATCATTAACAGCGGAACCATCTGTTATCATACCAGCGGTAAAGCCATTATCCATAATAACCATACCCAGCCTGTTGGCCTGGAATGCAAGAGCAGCGTTAGCCTGAGTATCGACCATGCTATAAGGCTTGATAGCATCATAGAAATCAAGAGCCTTTTTTGCAGCATCACTTGTAACACCGCCGATAAGCTTAGTTGAACCGTCGTCCTGAACCTGGGTTTCTATGTAAGCGCCTCCGGCACTGTAGAGGAAATCACCCCATGTCTGGTAATCGCCCGTAGGATGTCCGGCACAAATAAGGAAGCCGTCGACACCACATTTTTCTTTGATTGCTTTTGCTAAATCAATCAAGCCGTTCCAATCCTTCGGGAAATTCGCGGGATCGTAGCCAGCTTGTCTGACCAAATCATAGTTGACAGCCAAAGCTCTCGTTCCGACTGCCCATGGGAAGGCAACTATTTTACCGTCAAGCGTTTCACCGAGGTTCCAGTTGATATATTTGTTCTTTACTTCAGGAGTGAGGTATGGGGTAAGATCGGTCAAGGCTCCGACGTCGGCAAATGCACCTACCCAGGTCGATCCCAGTTCGAGACAGTCAGGAGCAACGCCGGCACCGATAGCAGTCTGGATTCGTGCGAAACCATCGCCCCATCCAAGCTGTGTAGCTTCTATTTTCACATGGGGATTGGCCGCTTCGTAAGCATCGATAGCAATCGATTTGATGGAGTTTTCTTCGTCGCCGACTGACCAGAACTGCCACCACTGGAGTGTAACTTTTTCAGCAACGGGATCAGAAGAACCAGGTGTCGATTCTGAAGGTGTACCAGATGTATCGGGTAAATCTGAGGGCTCTGTAGATGGTGTTGATCCGCAGCCTGCCAGTGCAAAGGCTGCAATCATGAGAATTGCCATGCATAATGAGACCAGTTTGAAGTACTTCTTCATGAAGAATCCTCCTTTTTTATTAATCTTGCAGATTCATTCTATCAACTGGCCTCTTGCTATCCTATAAACCAGAGTTATGGAAAGTATTCAAAATGTTTAGAGATAAAAATGCGGCGCACAGGGCACCGCACGGATCAATTAATTGAGTCCATATTTTATATAAGTTCAGTCCATTAATATGGGGGCAGGGTCTAGCCTTATTAATAATAGTTGAATGATTCAAGCCTGACCCCACTTTTTCATTGATATATTGTTTATTTTTTTCTATAATGAATATGCCAGAATTACATTTCGGAGGTTTAAAAATGACTTGTGATTCAAAAGCAATTTGTACCTGTACATATCCTTGCTCACGACATGGAAAATGCTGTGAATGTGTTGCTTATCACCGTAGGAACGGAGAGGTCCCCGGATGCTTCTTTTCCAAAGCTGCTGAAAAAACATATGATAGATCAATTGAAAATCTCTACGCCGATTACAAAAAGAATCGCTGAATTGCTATTGATTTCGCCCATATTTTATTCTAAATAATAGTTTCTGATATTTATCAGCAAATATCAGAAAAAAGCGAAGGGATTAGGGGCATAAGGATCATTATAGGCTTCGCAATCGTCCATCCATTGATCAATATCTTCTCTTATTGTTTCGACCAGATATCTGTAATCTGATTCATCAATATAGCCCCGCTGTACCATGCTTTTGTAAAACTTTTTAATACTTGCTGCAGTACTCTTAACTGTACTGGGGGTAGACCACATACATTTGCGAATAAAAAAATACCCCAGAAAATCACCTATATAAAAGGGATTTGTACCATGCGTCATCTCTAAAGGTTCTTCTCTCAGAAGATATGTATTGATATAGAAGTCCACATTTTGATAATGTCTTTTAATCGTCTTTTCCTTTAGTCCTGCACTAACCAAATCCTCCCAAAATTCTTCCAGGTAATCCTCGTTTCTCTCTCGTATTTCTTCGCATTTTTGTTCATATTCTTCGTAGGTCATACATAATCCCCCATCTCAAATTATATTAATAATAAAGCAGTCTTCCTTAAATTAATAATAAACATTATTTTCTGTTCTACTTCTTCTTATCCCAAATATACATTTTCAGAATCATAAACCAGCTATAGTCGGTGACTCCAACATATATCTTCATTTTTATCACCACGTGTATACGATAACACCTTGCAGGGCTATACAGGTTTGCCTCAGTCTATTTTAAGCCTGCTGATATCACTGCCTGTGGGGCTCTGGTAAATCTTAAGACCAAATTCAGGTACGACTGCGAGTATATGATCAAATACATCCGCCTGTATTTTTTCATAGTCCACCCATCGGGTCGTATTTGTGAACGCATATATTTCAATCGGCAGACCATGTTCGCCGGGTTGAAGCTGCCTTACCATCGTTGTCATGCTATGATTGATGAACGGATGATGCTCTAAATAGCTCTGTATGTATACCCTGAATGTTCCGATATTTGTCATCCGCCTTCCATTGACAATACTCGAAGGATCGACACCCATTTCTCTGTTATATCTTTCTATTTCCGCTGTTCTTTCTTCGATGTATTCTTTGAGATGTTGAATCTTTCTCAGCTTTGACAGCATCTCTTCATCACAGAAGCGAATACTGGACATATCGATATAGATGCTGCGCTTTATCCTTCTTCCTCCGGATTCATGCATCCCTTTCCAGTTCTTGAATGATTCCGTAATCAATGCATGGGGCGGGATCGTAACAATGGTTTTATCCCAGTTCTGCACTTTTACCGTATGCAGGGTTATCTCTATCACATCCCCATCAGCGCCATGGGAAGGCATCTCAATCCAGTCACCGATTTGAACCATGTTATTTGTAGCAAGCTGGATACTGGCTACAAGACCTAATATTGAATTCTGGAATATCAGCATGATCACTGCAGTTGCTGCACCAAAACCGCTGAGCAATATTAATGGAGAGCGATCCATCAATGCACTGATTACTATGATTGCCGCTGCAATCGTGAAAAATATTTTTACCACTTGCAGATAACCCTTGATTGGCCTCGCTTTGGAAATATCATGCTGTCTATATATATCATCTATTGAATCAATTATCTTATATAACGCCATTAATACCACAAAAACGATATAGGAAAAGGCAATTCGTTTGATCCAGACTTCAGCTGCCGGAAAAAGCACGGCTGATTCATGAATGATGATTGCAGGCAATATGCTGGCGATCCGCTCAAACACTCTATTCTTCAGGAATACATCATCCCATTTGTTTTTGCTTTTAGAGATATAAATCTTAAGCATTTTGAGCAAGATCTTTTTTGTAATAACCATGGTGACAACGCATAGTGCTGCTATCATGATTATTGCAATCGCATTGGATGAATACGTGGATAATTCATCACTGAATCCATAGAAGGTAAACAACTCCTTCAAATAATCGATCATTTTTCTGCCTCCAGCGATTATTTTAACTCTTTTACTATAATAACATACAACAGAAGTATATGGATGATTTATGGGTTTGAAGTGGACCCCTTTCGTTGGACAAAAAACGAACAAAAAGGGTCCACTTCATTATGAAATGGGTGCATTTTTAAATGAGCGCATATATTAATCCGTATAATTAATACTCAATAAATTTATCACCGGCTACACCGCAAATACTGCATTTATCTGGTCGGAATTTTTCAATGTTTCCACAGACGGGACAAAGATAATAAAAGACTTCCTCTGTATTATCAAGGTTCTCCAATGCATCTTGATAAAGCTTAGCATGAACCTCTTCTGCTTTCATTGCAAATGTAAATGACATAACTGCA
>JAAYNO010000163.1 GCA_012520855.1 Clostridiaceae bacterium
ACGATCGAGTCGGTCAAAAGCTTTAAATTTGACGGAGCAGTTTACCGTTATAACGATATGATCAAGTTTCCCGTCAACGAAGATACATTAAATAACATACGGGATAAATCCATTGATACTGATCCGATTTATATTGTTTTTACATCAGGTTCCACAGGAAAGCCAAAGGGAGTGGTCGCATGTCACCGCTCAGTTATTGATTATATCGAGACCCTTACAGAGGTTCTTGAGATTTCTCAAGATACGGTTTTTGGAAATCAGACCCCTCTTTATGTGGATGCATGTCTCAAGGAAATATTCCCCACTTTAAAATTCGGTGCCAAAACGTATATAATACCCAAAGAGCTTTTTATGTTCCCCATAAAGCTGGTCGAGTTCCTGAATCAGTATAAGATAAATACTGTTTGCTGGGTGGTACCGGCTTTGACGCTGATATCCGGACTGGGAGCATTGGATAAGGTTGTTCCGGAGTATCTTCATACAATAGCATTTGGAAGCGAAGTATTTCCAATAAAGCAATTTAATATTTGGAGAAAGACCTTGCCCAATGCCAGATTTATTAACCTTTACGGACCTACCGAGGCAACCGGGATGTCCTGTTACTATGTTGTTGACAGAGAATTCGCCTTAGATGAATCCATACCGATAGGCAAACCCTTCAGGAATACCGAGATTTTACTGCTTGACGAAAGTGATAGGCTTGTTAAAAAGGGTGAGCAGGGAGAAATATGTATACGGGGTACTTCTCTTACTCTTGGTTATTACAATGATTTTGAAAAAACCGGAGAGGTTTTTGTACAGAATCCTTTAAACAAAATGTATCCCGAGCTTATTTACAGAACGGGGGATATAGGAAGGATCAATGAAAGAGGCGAGCTGGTGTTTGTGTCAAGGAAGGACTATCAGATAAAGCATATGGGACATCGTATAGAGCTCGGTGAGATTGAAATGGTTATGAATCAGATGGAGGGCATACAAAGCGCTTCATGTATTTTTGATGATGACAAAAAGAAGATTATTCTATATTATGTTGGTAATGTATCAAAAGCCGACGTTGTTAATTACTGCAGGGACAAGCTTCCCAGATACATGATTCCAAATCTTGTGGAAAAGCTTGATTTTATGCCGCTTACACCAAACGGGAAAATTAACCGGCTGGCTTTAAAAGAGAGATATATAAATAGATGTTAGATGTTAGAGGTTAGAGGTTAAATGACATAAAACATATACGTATTGTCATTCTGAGCGAAGCGAAGAATCTGAAACTTAGGAGCATGCTTCGGCATGTCATCCAGATGGGATAATACGACTAAGAGTCCCAAGACCGAAGGATCTTAACTCCTAAACAATAATATATATTTTGGAGGAACATATGGAAGCTTTATTAAAAATACTCGAAGAGTTACATCCAGAAATCGATTTTGATTCTCATGAGCATTTAATAGATGAGAAGGTTTTAGATTCCTTTGATATCATTACACTTATAGCCGAAATCAATGATGAATATGATGTTGCTATTCCGGCACATGAGATCATACCCGAAAACTTTAATTCTGCAAAGGCATTATACAGTTTGATCGAAAGACTTCAGGACGAGGATTGACCGAGGGGGAGCCATGCTTTTTACTTCATATAGCTTTATTTTCTTTTTGTGTATTTTGATATCATTATATTATTTGATACCAAAGCGGCTGCAGTGGAAGTTCCTTCTTTTGGGCAGCTTTGTTTTTTATTTCTTTTCAGGCTGGAGCAATCTTTTGTATATCCTGGTCACCATAATATCCACATATTTCACAGGACTTAAGATCGATGACCTTAACAGGAAACAGAATGCTTACCTTAAAGAGAACAAAGGACAGATAACAAAGGAAGAGAGAAAGCTATACAAGGAAAAAATAAAGGCAAAGCAATGGAAATTGCTTCTTATTTGTTTGATATTTAATCTCGGCATCCTTGCTGTTGTTAAGTACACCAATTTTGCTATAGCAAATATAAATTCGGTTTTGTCCATGTTCAGGATGACAGAGCTCTCCTTCGTGAATCTCATTTTGCCTATGGGCATATCTTTTTACACATTTAAGACCATGGGCTATATAATCGATGTTTACCGGGGCAAATATGAGCCTGAGAGAAATATCGGAAAGCTTGCGCTTTTTGTATCCTTCTTTCCTCAATTGATCCAAGGGCCCATAAGCCGGTACGATGATCTTAGCAAATCTTTATATCAGGAACATTCATTTGATTCACAAACCTTCTCTTACGGATTTCAAAGAGTCCTTTGGGGGTACTTTAAGAAGCTGGTGGTTGCAGACAGGATAGTCGCCGCTGTATTGACCATAACCAGAAACCCTGACATTTATGACGGCGTTTATGTCTTCGTAGGTATGGTCTTTTATGCCATACAGCTTTATGCCGACTTCACCGGGGGAATAGACATAACGATCGGCGTTGCTCAGATGCTGGGTATCGAGGTTAAAGAAAACTTTATTAGACCATACTTCTCGAAATCTATTGTGGAATATTGGCGAAGATGGCATATTACCATGGGTACATGGTTCAGAGATTATATTTTCTATCCTCTGTCAGTATGTAAGCCTATGCTGAACTTGTCCAAGGCTTCCAGAAACCGATTTGGGGATAAAATAGGTAAAAGGGTTCCCGTTTATTTGGCAACCATGATGGTATGGTTCACAACAGGTATCTGGCATGGTTCAAGCTGGAATTTTATTGTATGGGGCCTGCTTAACGGTGTTGTGATTCTGATATCACAGGAGCTTGAACCGTTATATGCAAAATTCCACCAAAAGGTAAAAATAGGAGACACCTTCGGGTTCCGTTTGTTCCGTGTGATAAGGACCTTCCTTTTGATGTCTTCTCTCAGGATCCTGGACTGTTACCGGGATGTGGGCATATCCTTCAAAATGTTTTTCACAATGTTTACGAAGCCTGACATTAGGGTATTATTCGATGGTTCACTGTTAAAATTAGGCCTTGATGCCTCAGACTACGTAGTGTTGATCATCGGTGTGATTGTACTGCTGACATTCAGTCTGATCCAGCGAAAAGGCAGTGTAAGGGAAATGCTGTCCTATAATTCAGCAGTACTTAGATATTCAATATATATTATATTGTTTTTCTCGGTGTTGATCTTTGGAGCCTACGGGATCGGCTTTGACAGCAACCAGTTTATCTATAACCAGTTTTAGCATTAAGGAGACTTGAAAGGCCTGATGAAAAAAAAGAAGATAATATCTATCGTGATTGTAATATTAGTGATAACGAGTATAGCTGTACTTTTACAGAAGCTTTTGATGCCCAAATATATGACACAGATAGTAGAGGGGGCATTAATAAAAGAATATTATTATGAGAAGCTAAAAGACCATGATGTAATGTTTATTGGTGATTGCGAGGTATATGAAAACTTCTCACCCATCACATTATGGGAGGAGTATGGGATAACAAGCTATATTCGGGGCGGTGCTCAACAGTTAGTCTGGCATTCATATTATCTTTTAGAGGATACACTGAAGTACGAAAAGCCTGATGTGGTTGTTTTTAGTGTTCTTGCGATGATGTATAATGAACCACAGAGGGAAGCATACAATCGTATGAACATAGACGGATTACCCCTGTCTTTAACAAAGATAAATGCTGCCAGGGCGTCTATGCTGCCTGAGGAAGACCTGATTACATATGTTTTTCCTCTTCTCCGGTATCATTCCAGATGGAGTGAGCTTTCAAGCGAAGATTACCGGTATTGGCTCAGGCGGGATCAAATATCTCATAATGGATATTTGATGAGGGTAGATGTAAAACCTGCGGGCAGATTACCTACTCCGAGGCTGCTTGACGATTACCGTTTCGGTGAAACGGCTTACAAATACCTTGATAAGATTACCGAACTGTGCAAGAAAAACGGGATCGAGCTGGTCCTTATCAAAGCTCCCAGCCTTTATCCCCACTGGTATGAGGAATGGGATCAGCAAATGGTTGACTATGCCGAGAAGAATGGTTTATTATATATAAATATGCTTGATGATATAGACAAAATAGGGTTGGATTTTGAAATGGATACCTATGATGCCGGACTTCATTTAAATCTCTCGGGTGCTGAAAAAGCATCCAGATATTTTGGCAATATCCTGAAATCAAGGTTCAATATACCTGATAAAAGAAATGATGAGAAGCTAAAAGCCATTTGGCAGGAAAAAGCTGATTATTATTATAAAATGGAGCAGGAACAATATAGAGAACTGGAAGAATACGGATATCTGCTGAAGTTTAATATGAAACGGAATGAAGAAAATAAAATCAAACCATGATTGGTCTGTTAGTCAGGTTATGAAGAAACGAAGCAAAGTTTTAGGTAAGAATAGAGAGAAAATAATATTGACTGACAAATATGTTAAGGAGGCATGAATATATGAAAATGAGAATTCTGTCGGCTTTGATGCTGGTTGCTATAATTTTTACAGGTTGTGGGAAGGATGTCGCAGAAAACAGTCCTGCACCGACACCATCGACCTCAGCCGCAAGTGAACCGACACCGGAAGCCAAGACAAAATCAAAATATTACTTCGAGCATAATGGCGTAAAAATATACATGGATGATGAGGCAAAGCCTATATTGGAAAAATTAGGTGATCCTCCGTTTGGCACCTTTGAATCTCCCAGCTGTGCATTTCAGGGAATAGACAGGACATACTATTACAACGGATTCGAGGTTTACACATATACAGAAGGAGATGACGACAAGGAGTATTTTTTTACAGTCAGATTGATGAGTGATGCTGTTTCTACCACAGAAGGCGTGTCTATAGGAGACAAGGCGGAAAAGGTCATCGAAACATACGGCAAAGAATACACCGAGACATCAAATCAATATGTCTATGCCGATCAAAACAGCAAGCTGTCATTTAAAATCGTAAACGGAGAAGTCACAGACATAGAATATAGCATGATTTTTGGTGAGGAATGAGTATTTCAATACTTGAAGCAACTGATAAGGTGATCGTTTATAAGACCTGCAGCCTGAAGATGAGAATAAACTATTGTCGAACCCAGAAAACGAAAGCCTCTGGCTTTTAAATCCTTGCTTATCTTGTCAGAAAGTTCTGAGTTGGCCGGAACCTGTGAGATGTCAGTCCAATGATTTTTCACAGGTTTATTGTTTACAAAGCTCCAAATGTAGTTGTCAAAGCTGCCAAATTCCTTTTGTATTTTTAAGAAGCATCGGGCGTTATTAATTGATGATTCTATTTTTCGTCTGTTTCTTATTATCCCGGGGTTCTGCAACAACTCACTAATTTTGTTTTCATCATATTGTGCTACTTTAATCGGATCAAACCCATCGTAGGCTTTACGATAGTTCTCTCGCTTTCTGAGTATGGTCATCCAGCTTAAACCTGCCTGAGCTGATTCAAGGACTAAAAACTCAAAATGCTTATTATCATCGTGAACGGGGACACCCCATTCCTCATCGTGATACTTAAGATACAATTCATCGTTGCCGCACCAGGAACATCTATTCAAAATCATCATTCCTTTTCATTTTTATATAATTATTTTATCATGACCGTCTAAATGAGTATAGTTGTTTATATGATTAATGGGTTTCAAGCAAAAAGCCCCGGACAGAACCATTCCGGAGCTTGTTATATAAAGAATGAAATTTATTTGTTCTGGAGCTTATAAAGTATCCTAAATCCCTGCTTCTCTATGGAAGCTTCCATTTCGGCAGTATTAAAGGAATTGATTCCTATCACAACAGCACTTTTACCGTGTGACCCACGGTATACTGCAACATGGGTTATGTTAGCTCCAAAATTCCCTATGATGCTGGTTAGATTTGACATGATCCCAGGCGCATCATCTGCCTCAACAGTAAGGCGGGTCCCTGGTTCACGAAAGCCAAGCAGTTCGATGAAGGAATCAAAAATATCACTTTCTGTTATTATACCAACCAATTTATTATCGTCAACAACTGGCAAAAAACTAACACTATTGTCTCGCATAAGAAGCGCAGCTTCTTCCAAAAGTGCATTTGACGATATGGTAATAAGATTTTTGGACATAATCTGGCTGATTTTTGTCTTAGAAAGCAAATATGTGATTTCTCCCATACTGAAGGTTGTCGCCTTAGAGGGGGAGGCTTGTATGATATCCTCCTTTGATACAATACCAACCAGCTTGCCGTTCTTCATAACGGGCAAACGCTTAACACCATGCTTTGCCATTATTTCATGGGCATCTGGAATGGTCTGGTCAGGAGAGATAGTGAATGGATTTGCAGTCATCTTGTTCTTTACAAACATAAATCTAACCTCCTAAATATGCTTTCTTGATATCTTCACTTTGCATCAGCTCTTCTCCGGTACCTGAAAGAACAATGGAGCCTGTTTCCATAACATATGCGCGGTCAGCGACCTGCAATGCCATGCTTGCATTCTGTTCCACAAGCAATATTGTTGTACCTGTCTTGTTTATATTTTTAATTATATTAAAAATTTCCTGAACCAGCAATGGAGCAAGACCCATGGAAGGCTCATCAAGCAGAAGAAGCCTGGGGCGGCTCATAAGTGCTCTGCCAATGGCAAGCATCTGCTGCTCTCCCCCCGATAAAGTGCCGGCAGCCTGTTTTCTCCGATCTGCCAGAATAGGAAAATGCTCATATACCATTTTCAAATCATCAGAGATCTTCTTTTTATCTTTGCGCAGAAATGCACCCAGCTCAAGATTTTCAAGAACCGTCATTGACGAAAAAACCCTGCGTCCTTCCGGTGATTGGGAAATTCCAAGCTTGACCCTTTCCTGGGCTGATGCGTGGGTAATATCTTTTCCTTCAAATAAAATATTGCCTGATGTAAGCTTTTTTAGTCCGGAAATCGTTCTTAATGTGGTAGTTTTACCCGCACCGTTGGCACCTATCAGTGTTACGATCTCTCCTTCGTTAACGGTAAATGAAATACCTTTGAGGGCATGGATGACGCCAAAATGGACGTTAATGTTTTTAATCTCCAGCATTGTTCATATCCTCCCCCAGATAAGCTTCTATAACGCGTTTATTGTTTTTTATTTCCTCAGGGGTCCCTTCTGCGATGACCATCCCATAATCCAGAACATATATGCGCTCGCAGATCTTCATAACCAGGGACATGTCATGCTCAATCAGAAGTATTGTCAAATCGAATTCTTTTCTTATCCAGCCTATCAATTCGGTAAGCTGTGAAGTCTCTGCTGGGTTCATACCCGCTGCAGGCTCGTCAAGTAAAAGAAGAGTAGGATTCGTAGCAAGAGCGCGGGCTATTTCAAGATGGCGCTGTTCCCCATAAGGAAGATTCTTCGCCAGCTCGTCCTTCTTATGATCCAGTTTTAGTATTTTAAGCAGTTCTATACTCTTTTTAGTGAGTAAAGCCTCTTCTTTTGAATAAGAAGGAAGGTGAAAGAAGCTGGATACAAGTCCATATTTAACATTCTTATGCATAGCTATCCGAACATTGTCGATAACAGATAAGTCTTTAAACAGTCGGATATTTTGAAATGTTCTTGCCAAACCGATCTTGCAGATAGTATGTGGCTTAAGCCCTTGTATATCTCTATTAACACCGTTCGGATCAAGAGTGATGGTTCCTGAAGATGGCTCGTAAATTCCGGTTAGAAGATTAAATACCGTAGTTTTCCCGGCCCCGTTAGGACCAATCAATCCTACCAGTTCTCCCTTATTAATTTCCATACTCACGTTAGAAACGGCCATTAATCCACCGAAGGATTTAGTTAGCTTATTCACACTTAATATTGACATTCTAAACCCTCCCTTTCTTTGATTTAAAACTATTGCCAAGCTTACTGAAGATCGAAAGGGAAACTTCTTTTGATCCCATAAGACCCTGAGGCCGGAAGATCATAATAATTATAAGTAAAACAGAGTACAGTATCATCTGAATATTTGCAAAGGATTGTAAATAAGTAGTAACAACACCCAGCAGAACAGCGGCAATTATTGAACCGGAGATGCTGCCTAAGCCGCCTAAAACGACAATTACCAATACATCTATAGATTTGGAAAAACCAAAGATCTTGGGATCTATAAAATTGAATGTTGTAGCATAAAGCGCTCCGGCGATCCCGGCAAAAAACGCACCGATGGTAAAGGCGATAACCTTGTATTTTGTTGAGTTGATACCCATGGCTTCTGCTGCTATTTCGTCTTCCCTGATAGAGATGCATGCACGGCCATGAGAGGATCTGATATAGTTTGAAATGATCAATACAGTGCCTGCCGTATAAATAAATAACCACTTCCAGTTTGCAAATTGGGGGATATCCTGCAAACCCGCTGCTCCGTTTGTGATATTGTCCAGGTTAAGAAATACAATACGGATTATCTCCGACATGCCAAGGGTAGCAATAGCCAGATAATCACCTCTAAGCCGCAGGGTAGGCAAGCCTACAAGCCCGCCGATCAATGCTGCTGCAACAGCTCCTGCAAAAACACCCAGGATAAATCCCGGAATAGTGGGAATTCTCAGGGTGATCAAGGCGCACGCATATGCCCCGATCGACATAAACCCTGCATGCCCCAAAGAAAACTGTCCAGTAAAACCTGTGATCAGATTAAGGCTTACCGCAAGGATTATATTAATGCAGATTGTTGCTAAAGTAGCCTGCAGGTAATCATTTATAATATCAAAATAAATCAGAAGCTGAATGATCGCAAAGGTTAATATTAGTGAAACAAGCTTTATTGCCAAATTTGATCTAACTAATTTTTTCACCTGCTACACCTTCTCTCTTGTGTTTTTACCTAATAAGCCTGCAGGCTTTATTATAAGGACAAGGATCAGGATGGCAAATACAACACCATCTCTGTACATGGAGTTGCTGTATCCTGATACCAAAACTTCAACAATACCGATAAAATAACCGCCAATCATTGCACCGGGTATGATCCCTATACCACCGAAAACAGCGGCAACAAAAGCTTTTAGCCCGGGTAGCATCCCCATTAGCGGGTTTATCGAATTATAATAGATACCGACCATAATACCGGCTGCTCCTGCCAGAGCTGAACCTATAGCAAAGGTAAATGAAATAGTGGTATTTACGTTGATTCCCATAAGCTCTGCAGCATCACTATCGAGAGAAACGGCACGCATGGCTTTTCCGATTCTTGTTTTCTTCACGATAAACTGAAGCAAGACCATCAGAATTATTGTGATACTAACTATAATGATCTGCTGCATAGTAATATTGATGCTTCCTATATTGAACGATTGATCTAAGATACCGGTCTGAGGGGGGTATGATCTTACATTTGCTCCGGCAATGGCCATTGTTACATATTCAAGAAAGAGTGAAACGCCGATCGCTGTAATAAGTACTGCAATTCTTGTGGCATTTCTTAACGGTTTATATGCTATCTTTTCTATCATGACACCAATTAATGTGCATAGTACCATAGAAATCAGCAAAGAAGGCAAAAATCCGAGCTTAAAAGATGTCATACAAACATAACCAAAATATGCACCCAACATATATACATCACTATGGGCAAAATTTATAAGTTTAATAATACCATATACCATGGTATAACCAAGGGCAATCAGCGCATAAATGCTTCCCAGCGAGATGCCGTTAATAGTTTGCTGAAAAAACTGTTCCAAATGCGTCCACTTCCTTTATAAGCCGGGCTGCTTTTAATAAGGCTAAATTATGCCAGGTTTAGTCTTCGGGTGGTCCGGCTTAGCCTGACTACTTGTTATAAAAAACACGTATAAGTGGGGGCAGTAAAATGTCCCCACTTATAATTGATTTAGAAGAATCTTTAATAATTTTACTAGATATGTTCTTATTGTTCAACTCTTTCGCTGGTTGTAGCTATTCCATCTTGTAAACCGACAATAACAACAGCTTTGACCGGGTTATGATTCTCGTCCATACTAAAGGATCCGGTAACTCCTGCAAAGTCAGTTGTAGCTTCCAATGCATCTTTTATGGCTACGGTATCGGTGCTGCCTGCACGTTTGATTCCATCTGCTATAAACATAACAAGGTCATAACCGAGAGCAGCAAACTGATTAGGCTCTTCGCCGTGTTTAGCCTTATACTTTTCTACAAAAGCTGCAACTGTCGGATCTTTGTCCAGTGATGAAAAGTGGCTGGTATAAAAAATATTATTAAGAGCTTCTGCCCCGGCAAGGTCATACAGCTCGGGGGATCCAAATCCGTCAGGACCAAGGATAGGAGCATCAATACCTTGATTGCGCGCCTGCTTGATAATTAATCCAGCTTCATTATAATAGCCCGCTAAAAAGATAACATCAAAATCCTGTCCCTTGATCTTTGTTATAATGGCATTAAAATCAGTATCACCGGCAACGAATGCTTCTGTTGCTACTACCGTGCCGCCGGCAGACTCAAATGTAGTTGTAAAGTTTGCGGCAAGACCTTTGGCATAGTCGCTTGCATTATCCAGGAGAACGACAGCCTTGGTAGCTGACATGTTGTTAAGGGCAAAGTTTGCCATAGCTGTTCCCTGATAACTGTCAGTAAAACATATACGGAAAGCATATTCCTTGACTCCGCTTTGGTCAACTGTTACTGCATCATCGGTCGCAGAACCTGAAGCAACAACAACTTTGTTCTTAATAGCTTCCGGAATAGTTGCTTTGAACGAACCTGATGTTGCAGGTCCAAGTACAGCAACAACTTTATGCTGAGTCATAAGCTTCCTTGCTAATGTAGTAGCCTGAGATTTATCAGACTTATTATCATACTTAAAGGCTTTAATCAACTTGCCGTTTATTCCGCCGGCAGCATTGATTTCTTCAATAGCAAGCTCGATACCTTCAACAGAAGCCTGACCGTATGATGCAACTTCGCCGGAAAGCTCATAGTTGATGCCGATTCCAATTTCGTTTTCACCTGCAGTTTCTGCACCGCAACCCGCAAAGAGTGTTGTTGCCAGAGCTAATAATAAAATGATACTAAGTAGCTTCTTCATATTCCTCTCTCCTCACATATGTTTTATTATTTTTATTATATAGAATTTCGATTTCTCGAGAATTCCTTTAGCAGTCAATATTAAAAAAAGCTTTATCTCTAACCATAAAGAGACAAAACTTCATCGTTCTGCGGTACCACTCTTAATTGCTGTAATACAGCCTCTCAGCGCATTAATGGAATTCATGCTTCCATTTAGCAGACAGTATAACGGCTGCCAGCCGGTAAGAACTACTCAACAATAAAATTTATTGTTTTTCGAAGCTACGGCTTATGGGTGAGTATTCACACAGATTAAAACCTTATCTCTCAGCAATCGATAAGTTCTCTGTAGTTCATCTTGTGCTGTTCTCCCATTCATCGCCTTTATATATTTTAAGATAGTTAATACTTTATACTTTTACCCGAATTTTGTCAATAGCTAATTTCTATGCTGTTTTTCGTTTCCACTTCTTTAATCGACTTTAACTGAAAGATAAAATTTCACCCCTCATGGCAGGAGATGTTAAAATCACTTTTTATAGCAAGGTAAAACCGTGTTAATAAACAAAAGGAAGACCATGATTTGCTAAAAAACCTACTTGTGTTAAAATAGCTCTAGAATCCTATTAAGTCTGGGATAGAAGGCTTTTCTTGATAGTTGGACGAAGATAGTATTTTATCAGCATACGAAGCCGGAGCTTGTGATTACATACTAAAGGGAGTTTCCGCTAAAGAAATTGTTGATGCAGTAGAGGCTGCGGCTAGACATAATCAATTTACATGATATAATTCTTGTGTTGATATGAGTATTTTAATTGGACTTTGGAGGAATAAAATGCCAATTATTGATATGCCATTAGAGGAACTTAAAGTTTATACGGGGTGTAGTCCATGCCCTGAAGATATCGATGATTATTGGGAATCAGCATTGGCTGAGATGAGATCTACAGACCCTGATACAGAATTTATTCCCAGTGACTTTCAGGTCCCTTTTGCGGAATGCTTTGATTTATATTTTACCGGAGTACGTGGAGCCAGAATTCACGCAAAATATTTGAAGCCAAAGAATTATGAAAGACCTCATCCGGCTATTATCCAATTCCATGGATATGCGGGCAATGCAGGGGATTGGACCGAAAAACTCGGCTATGTGGCATGTGGTTATTCGGTTGCTGCTATGGACTGCCGCGGACAAGGCGGAAAGTCAGAGGATTCAGGCGGAGTAACAGGTAATACATTAAAAGGACATATCATACGAGGTCTGGACGATAAACCTGAGAATTTGTTATTCAGACATATTTTTCTTGATGCTGCTCAGTTGGCCGGTATAATCATGTCTATGCCTGAAGTGGATGAAAATAGAGTGGGGGCTATGGGATACTCACAAGGAGGAGCACTGACACTTGCTTGTGCCAGTCTTGAACCAAGGATCAAACGGCTGGCTCCGGTTTATCCGTTTCTATGCGACTATAGAAGAGTTTGGGAGATGGATCTGGCCAAGGATGCCTACGAAGAGTTATGCCAATACTTTAGAAGATTTGACCCGCTTCACCTGCTCGAAGAAGAAACCTTTATGAAATTAGGATATATTGATATTCAGAATCTTGTCAAAAGGATTAAAGGTGAAGTGCTGATGGGGGTGGGATTGATGGATAATATATGTCCTCCTTCTACGCAGTTCGCAGCTTATAATAAGATAACATCTCCAAAGCAAATGGTTGTTTATCCTGATTATAGCCATGAAAATCTTCCTGGACTATCCGATATGATTTACCAGTTCATGATGGGATTATAGCATGCGACACAAATAATTATATTAGTTGAAAAGGCCATTTATATATGATAGGTTTTTAATTGAGCGATAATACTGTCGAAACCTATAGGGGGCATTATAATTGGTTTTTTCAAGCTTGTTTTTTTTATGTAATTTTCTTCCCGTTTGTCTGGGATTGTATTATTTAATAAAGGACAGAACATATAGAAACTGGCTGCTTATTATAGCATCACTTTTATTCTATGCCTGGGGTGAGCCGGTTTGGATCACTCTTCTTTTGATATCAACAGCATTTAGTTACATGGGAGCTCTTCTCATAGAAAAGCACAGGGGCAAAATTAAAGGTAAGATAGCCTTGACGGCATCGGTTGCCACGAATTTGCTGATATTGGGATTCTTTAAATACTCGGGATTTTTAATAAGTAATATCAATAGTATATTTCAAACTAACTTTCAGTTGATCAATATCGGCCTTCCAATAGGGATTTCATTTTACACATTTAAGCTTATCTCTTACGTTGCTGATGTTTACAGAGGTGAATCAGAGGCACAGAAATCACCATTTAAGCTGCTCCTCTATGTATCACTGTTCCATCAGTTGATGGCAGGACCAATTACGCGGTATAAAGAAATTTCAGAAGCTATTGATAACAGAGTGGAAACTTTCAAGGACTTTAACACAGGAGTGAGCCGTTTTATAATTGGTCTTGGAAAGAAGGTCATATTGGCAGGTACTTCAGGGAAAGCCGTGGAGATCTTTATGGGCGGGGATTATACAAGACTTCCTTTTCTGGGTGCATGGTTTGGAATTCTAATGTTTGCCCTGCAGTTATATTTTGATTTTTCAGGCTACTCGGATATGGCTATCGGACTGGGTAGAATGTTCGGTTTTAAGTACGATGAAAACTTTAACTATCCGTACATATCAAAGTCTGCCAGTGAGTTCTGGCGCAGATGGCATATCTCACTGGGCAGCTTTTTTAAGGACTATGTATATATACCGTTGGGTGGAAACAGAAGACATCAAATCCGAAATCTGTTTATTGTCTGGACTCTAACAGGTCTATGGCATGGAGCTAATTGGAATTTTGTAATATGGGGACTCTATTATTTTGTACTTCTTGTATTAGAAAAAGCGTTCCTGCTTAAGCTTCTTGAGAAAATCCCCGGTATATTCTCAAGGGTTTACCTATGGCTGGCTGTATTGGTAGGCTGGGTATTTTTCTACCACAACGATATAGGCCAGGCTTTTCAATTTCTAGGCATAATGTTCGGTCCGGAGGCAAAATCGATCTCCAGTCCCGAGCTTAGCATACATTTTTGGAACAACGCAGTAGTTATGATTATCTCACTTATAGGCTGCACACCTTTGATCACTGGAATCATAAATAAACTCACGGGTGAAAGGGACAGGGGAAAAGTAGTGATATTTATTGAGAAATATGCCAGACCTGCATTTAATATTGCTGTACTTATTCTTTCTGTTATCTTCCTGATTGGCCAATCCTACAGCCCATTTATGTATTTTAAATTCTAGGAAAAGCGCATCCGGAATGATGTACTGCAATATATAATTTAAACTATCGGAGGAATGACGTGAAAAAGTTAAAATTAGACACTATATTTTTTATATTGTTTATATCTGTTTTGGGTCTTGCAAATATTTTTAATTCGAATAAGCCTATCGTGTCGAAACTTGAAAACAGGGCTCTTAAAGCAATGCCTCAATTTTCCCTTTCAAGCATCATTCAAGGGGAATACCAAAGGGATTTTGAGGAATATTACAGTGATACTTTTATTTCAAGAGACGATCTGGTGAAGATAAGCAAGGCTGTCAGCAAGGCAATGGAATTTTTAGGTCCGGATATAACAATTGTTAAGTCTGTTGAAGATGTGCAACTGCCTTTGCAAACTCCTGCGGGTGAAGACAAGACTCCATCAGCCTTGCCGGATAATACCGGTATACCGCCTGAAACGGAGGCTGGAACGCCGTCTGAAAGTAACACTGAAGTCTCCACGCCAACTCCGACACCTGAAAAAGACTTTGGGGATGAGCCTAATGTGGGCTATTGGATGGTAGTAGACGGTAAAGCGGTGCAATTGTTTAAATTCAATAAAGAGAACTTCGACTATTATGCTGATGTTTTGAATAAATACAGAAAAGCGCTGGGGAATGGTGTTAAAATATACTCCATGATTCCTCCTACCAATGGCGAATTTCTGCAGCTAAAGAAGTATAAAGGTATTACCGATTCTCAGAACGATGCTCTTGATTATCTAAAGAGCAAGCTTGATGACAGTATATCAACGGTTGATTTGTTTGCCGCATTAAACAACCACAAGGACGAATACATTTACTTTAGAACCGATCATCATTGGACTGCTCTGGGAGCATATTACGGTTATAACGCATTCATGGAGATAAAAGGGGAGAGCCCTTATTCATTGGACCAGTATGAGAAAATCGATCTTGGAGATTTTTTGGGCAGCTCTTATACAAAGACCTTGGATAAGAGCCTTGAAAAAAACCCGGATAATATTGTCGCCTATAAGCCTTTAATAAATCATGTATTCACGATATATAAGGGAAATGAAGGTACCCAGGCCGATATAATCGACTTTAAGTATGCTGATGATATAAGTAAAAAATATCTGGTTTTCTTAAGCTCAGGAGGAGCAACCTGGAGTAAAGTTGAAACCGATATAAAAAACGGGAAAAAAATAATGGTTGTGAAGGATTCATTCGGAAATATGTTGGTACCGTTTTTGGTTCCCCACTACGAAGAAATTTATGTTGTTGATTCCAGGTTCTACAGTAAATATTTAACCGGAAAGAACATAGTTGAGTTTGTTAAAGATAACGGTATCAATGAAGTGCTCTTCTGTATATACATGGAGGATGTTAATTGGCACAAATTTATGAGCGGTGTTGAAAATATGCTGTAACGGAGCATAAAATTTTATTATTTGAAATGACACATATTTTTATGTTGTTATGAAAAAACTAAAGAAAAGAAAAGGAGGTTCCCAATATGAAACCAAAACCTGATGACAGAAGAGATAATGCGAGAAAGATCAGAAATAATATTGATAATACCATAGAGAATATCGAATTAGCCGAGGAAATGATTAGAACTGTTGATAACCAAAAAACACAGCGTGAGCTGCAGGCAAAGAACGACAGAAGGAAAGAAGCGGTGGAAGGTATGCGCCAGGAGCTCAAAGACGAGACAAGGAATCAATTCAAATAGGAACATTTTTTAGTGAAAAGGCCGGAGTATTTGAATATCTCCGGCCTTTTAGATCAACTGGAAGCTTTCTTTTTCTTATTTCTAATAAAGTATAGGGATAATATAACTGTCACGATGATGGCCAGAACAGCCAGAATTATGATTAAAGCCGGATTTGATTCTTTTTCAGGTTCTATCTTTGTCTGGCTTTCTGTTTCTTTATTCGGTTCGATTTCGGGTTCTTCAGCAATATTATTGTTTACGGCTGCTTCCTCCTGGTCTTTATCACCAAACGGGATCTCAGCACTTATAAGGACCTCATCATTGACGTCTTTTACTTCAAGAGCCAATAAGCTGAAGCCATCCTGTATAGATGCTTCTGAAACGGAAACGGTAAAAGTATCGGGCTTATCTGAACTCGAAATAAAGTTATTTTCTATAAGAGGCAAGTTTTCATTGCCTTCCAGAATCAAACTAATTTTTAGTTCTTTGCCGGGGTGAGTTGTGAATACTTCTGAGGTGAAGTTGACCGAAGCATCATCAATATCATATTCCAGATATGCCGCACCATTCTTTGATGCATTAGTTATTTTTGCAAGGCCGACTGTCGGTATGTAGTATTCATCCCAGACCTTGGTTTTATTTGCCTCCATTATTGTATCAGCAAAGAATTCAGAAGAGTGGCCGCCCCACAGTTCTATATATGGACGGCTTGAATCTCCGAAAGTTGCCGGATCTGTGTTTTGGCTGTTTATTCCCCATGTCCAGAATTTTAAGCCCGGTGTAGTTTCCTTGTTATTCGCTATTCTAAGTATGCCTTCTTTGTTCTCCTGGTTTATAACCCCCCACCAGTCTTTATCTACAGAAGGGCTGGCATAAGCTATTCCCATATCACTCCAGTTTTTAAACAAAGCAAGGTTTTTATATTCAAATATGTGCTCTTTGGCATCAATAGCTTTATCAACACTGCCCATCCATGGCCACCAGTTGTCACGGAGCAAAACCTTATCAATAGGGACAACCATTTCCGTATCAGGGGGACATATGGTGTTTCCGGGCTCAGATCCCGGAGCCAGGGTAAGACAGGTCCAATATTCATACTTAACAGGCTCATTCCTGTTATTAACAAGCTGGATATTATACTCAACATAGGATTTGTCTTTATATACTGTGACGGTCGAAACACATGTCATTCCTGTATTTCCGTTGTCAAACATGGCCGGAACACCGGTCACAGGGGATATTTCGTCTGTAAAGCTCATTGATACCGATATTTTTTCATCGCTTTTCTCGATTATTTCGGCTTCCCAGGGAAGACCCCATGCCTTACCGTGTTCGGGCTCAGGAAAGGTAGGGAATATACCGCCGTATACCATGAGCCAGTTATAATAAAAATTACCTTCTTCAATTCCATATGGTGTTCCTATTGGGTTCTGATAAAGCAGTTCATGCCCTGTCGGCTTATAAATAATGGAAAGTATCCTGCCGCCGAATTCGGGAAGCAGCGTTACTTTTATATAAGGGTTTTCAATAACCATTGTATTAAAAGTAGTTGTAACTATATTGTTTTCATCGTAACCGACAAGCATAAAGTTATCATCTGTCTGATAACCGAAATGCTTGAAATCTACGGTAGAGTTGTAGATTATTAAATTTTCTTCGTCGGCAATAACAAAAGACAGATTTAAAAATGAAACTGCCAGCAAAGCTATTATTATACAGAAACTAAAAAGTCTGTTTTTCATGGGGACCTCCTTAAGCGTATGTAAATATATATCACACTCATTATAATTATACATTGGCAGATGTCGTATTACTTAAATCCGGGCAATTAAGTAAAAAAACTGAATAAAAAAGCAAAATAAAAATAAAAAGTGCGCAATTTGACAGACCTTAGTTGAAATGTGTTATTTCGCAATATATAA
>JAAYNO010000164.1 GCA_012520855.1 Clostridiaceae bacterium
AAATACTCACGGGTCTTCTTACAATATTTTTCAAACTCAGGTGTTAGGTATCTGGCTTTGATAACTGCTTCGGATTTGCTGGGATCAACTGGATCGAAGTAGAAAGCCAGGAGCGAATCAGCGTCAACAAGGTCGTTGCTGTTAGCCATTCTTTCCATTACAAACGGCTCGGCATTCAAAGGATAGAAGTCATTTCCTTCACCTTTTTTGATCTTTTCAAGAATCGGACCGAACTCATAGTAATTGGTTATATCGTCTGCTGTATAACCATACTTCTTCAGCATATCCATATTGAGGTCCCAGGTATACTGCTGTCCAACTTCCTTATAAGTAGGAATAGCATAGATTCCCTTTCCTGCGGCACCTTCGGTTACGGCTGATCTGGCCAAATCTGGATGCAGAGATGGGAACAGGTTCGGAGCATACTTTTCGAGAAGATTGTCATTAGGGTCGTCAAGGCGAACGAACGCACCTTTTCTTGCCATTGCTGAGTATTCATTTGGTGTCCATGAACAGGTGAAGTAAATATCGATCGGGTCGCCGGCATTGAGTGAGGTCAAAAGTCTTTCTGAATCGGAATCTGCCCATGAGCCCCAAATCATTTCAAGCTTCACGTTGATTTTGTCCTTCAGATATTCTTCAATTGCTGCCATGACGTCGCTGTCGTCTGATACGCTGCTGCCAATAACCATCCATTTAATAGTTACTTGCTCTGCGGGTACATCGCTTGTGGTGCCAGGATCTGCACTGGCCGAAGGGCTTGCGCTTGGTGTAGAGCTGCTGTCACTGGATTGTGACTTTCCACATGCTGTCAGCAATGAAAATGCCATTAGTGCTGCCAGGACGAGTGCCAGGACTCTTTTTGTTTTGCTCATCATTTCTGATCCTCCTTAATTATTTTTTTCGGTTCCGCTTAAATTTTGCGTAACCGCCAGGATTGCGGTTTTTACCGCTGAAAATGAGTATGTAAGTATAAGGGTAGCTAAATATCTTTTAGCAACCTTTAAACCGAGGTTATCCCCCGGGACTTACCGATATTGAAATTAACCTTTTACTGCGCCAATTGTTAGCCCTGATATTATGTAGCGCTGGAAGAAAGGGTATGCAAAGGCAATAGGAATAACTATTATGACAACCAGCGCCATACGTAAGGATTCTGTAGGGATAGGGCCCATATGGGCAGCGATCGAGCCAAGCCTGCCGCTGTTCTTAGAAACAAACTCTGCCTCCTGCTGCATTTTTACGAGTAATAATTGTAAAGGCATCAATTTTGATTTATCTATGTAAAGCATACCTATAAACCATTCGTTCCAGTAGGCAATCATGTTGAATAAGGCAATTGTTGCGATACCGGGAAGGGATATAGGCAACACGATCTGGAACAGGGTACGGTATTCTCCGCTTCCGTCAATGAAGGCTGATTCGATCAGTGCATCGGGTACTGATGTTTGAAAGAATGTACGCATTATTATAAAGTTGAAAGGATTGACAAGGAGAGGAATAATGAGTGCCCAGTAATTGTTATACATGCCCAAAAGGTTTTTTGAGACCATATATGTTGCCGTCAGGCCGCCGCCGAACAACATGGTGAAAAAACTGAAAAAAGTAATGAATCTGCGGAATTTATAGTCCTTTCGGAACATTGTGTAAGAGTACAATACACAGATCAAAACACTCATTATAGTACCGATTAATGTGCTTAAAAGACTGCTGAAAGTTGAATATCCAACCTGTTTAGCCCGTTCAAACAGGTAATTATAAGCATGAGTGGACCACTCAGCCGGGAAAAACGAGAATCCATTTACAGCAATGCTTTTTTCAGATGTAAAAGATATTATAATAGTAAATATAAACGGAATGAAGCATATAAACCCAAATCCGCCTATGATAAGGTGAAAAAGGATTTCTGCCGGAATACTGACTGCGCCCAAACGTGAATTTTTCTTTTTTATTGCCAGAGTATTTCTGTCCATATGCTTCCTCCTAAAAAAGACTGCTTTCCGGAGCTACCTTCCGGGTTATGGTGTTCGCTATCATAATGCATATAAAACCGACGACATTCTGGAACAGACCGGCCGCAGAACTCATTCCTATTTCACCCATGTTGCGAAGCGCGCGGTAAACGTATGTATCCACGACCTGAGTTGCGGGGAAAAGTGGGCCTGAATCCATCGGAACCGAATAGAACAGACCGAAGTCAGCGTTGAAAATTCTTCCGACGTTCATTATGAATAATATGATTATCATGGTCTTCAGATGAGGCAGGGTAACATATAATACTTGCTGCCACTTGCTGGCTCCGTCTATGCGAGCGGCCTCATACTGGGAAGCATCTATTCCCGTTATGGCGGCCAAATAAAGAACACAGGCATAACCAAGGTTTTTCCATAGATATGATATTGTTAATATGTAAGGCCAGGGCTTGGGGTCGTGGTACCATTCGGTAACAGGTACACCTGCATTCTGCTGCATATGTGATATAAGGCCTTTGTCCTGGCTGAGAAAAGCGAATACAAAGTAGCTTACAACAACCCAGCTTAAGAAGTAAGGGAAAAACATCATGGTCTGGTAAGTCTTTGCCACAAACTTATTGGTGATCTCATTGAGCATGATCGCAAAAGCAACCGAGATAACAAGGCTCAGCACGATCCATAAAGCGTTATATCCTATGGTGTTGCGAACCATGATCCAGGCATCTGTTGTAACAAAAAGAAACCTGAAATTTTTCAACCCTACCCAATCGCTATGGATTATATTATTAATAAGTGAAGGTTTGCTATAAAAGATCCTATAGTCTTTAAAAGACAATACTATACCAAACATGGGCAGATAGCGGAAAAGTATAAGCCAAATAATTCCCGGAAGAGCCATTGTGGTAAGCAGTAATGTCTTTTTAGTTGACTTCATTTTAATTGACTGTCCTTTTGTTGTAAGCACTCTGGACATGCCGAACCTCCCTTTGTTAAAAAAGAATAGGAAATAAACTAATATAAAACAAAAATAAATGCGGGTAATATTTTCTACCTTACACTTAATATTATATTTTATTACGAAAAAATTACGATGAGTGGGATTTGCCTTTTCTTGTTTAATTTTGGCACACTGCAAGATTAATAATAAATCATAGTCCCGGCAATTAATATTTGGTATAATAAACAAGACTTCATTTCTAAGAAAAAGACAGACAGGATCGTTTAATATAGGAGATTGTGCAAATATGATTTCAATGCCGGAGACAAGAAAAAAGCTTAGGACCATTTACTGGTCAGTATTATTAGTTAATATCTCAGCACTAATTTTCGGTATATTATATCTATCAGCAGGATTTGAAAGCATTTTCTGGAATCTTTATGGTTTGTTTATATTAGCTGCCCTGATTGGTAACATATATATAGCTTATATAGAAGACCCACGCAATTTAAGGGGATATTTATATCTCGTTTTTTCAGGGATATGTTTGCTGCTGATACCCATATTTAATTCTCTTGCATCATTTACAATAACCCATTATAGCTCCAGAAGCATAGTATCATGCGCATTAGTATTTGCCCTTTTTTTATCCGGAGGTTTGTTGGCAGTATCTAATCTTATCTGCAGAAAAACCGAAGCAGAGATTCTTCTCGATGACCTGGCTATTAAAAAAATAAAGGAATCACACAGTCAAAAAGCCATAAAAACTATTATTATAATATTTCTAAGTATTATTCTTGCAGCAGGGCTTGCTGTTGCTTACAGAATTTTGGTCATAAATAAGAAGTTTTGGACAACAGAAGCTTTTATATCGGCTGTGTCGCTTTTTTATGCATTCGTGTCTTTGAGTGTGGGTGTACTTATACTTAAGCTGCTGCCAGGTAAGGGAAACGCACTTGCCAAAATAGTCTTTTCATTGGTGATACTGTTTGTGTTTATTGTTTGTTTATTACCCTTTGCAGCATCGCCCTTCATGGTTAAAAATGCTGAAACAGAATATATCCAGGCATTCGGAGAAGAATTTTTGGCCAGCCCTGAATATGATTTGGAGCATTTCAGAAAGGTTAGATTCTCTATCCCCGAATATTTTTTTTGTATAGTATCAGAAGGTTTTGCCGTCCGAAAGGATATCCCGTTTTATCAGGGAACGGAGGATGTGGATAAAGGGCTGAGACTATATTTTGATGCTTATACTCCTATTGTTGACGGCGACACGCTTCCCGGCGGAAACTCGGT
>JAAYNO010000027.1 GCA_012520855.1 Clostridiaceae bacterium
CCTTTAAATTCAGATATCTGTTCTATCAATTCATCACTGTTATTGGGATCGGTAACCTTAATCTCAAATGATTCAGCCATATTATCCACAGTAAATCCTTTAAGAAGGGCATCATTATTAAGTATCTCCTTCATGTCCTCATACATCTGTTCCTTGCTCACTATAGTGTATTCGGAAATAACGCCCGCCTCTTTCTTTTCCTCAATGAAGCTAATTACCTCTTCCCTGTGAAATGGAGACACATCGATATTTAAAAATACGGTGATTTTTAAATCACGTTTCATAGCTTCGATATTAGTTGTGATATTTATAGCTATCAAAAGTATTATCCCTAAAAAAAACAAGGTTGCCACTACAGTCATTATAGATGCAAAAGACATTAGCTTGTTTTTTACTACGTTATTCGTGCCCTCTTTTACAAGAAGCTTTAATGTCCTAATCTTCATTGAAGTATAATCCTTTCTGCTCGTCACTCTTTATTTCTCCGCGGTCAAGAGTGATAACACGCTTTTTCATGGTGTCCACGATGCTTTTCTCATGGGTTGCCACAACAACTGTTGTACCCCGCTGATTTATCTCCTCAAGGAGACTCATGATTTCCCATGAAGTCTTTGGATCCAGATTTCCCGTAGGCTCGTCAGCTATGAGCACTGCCGGATTATTAACCAATGCACGAGCCAAAACCACCCTCTGCTGTTCGCCGCCTGATAGCTGGCTGGGGTATGCTTTTGCTTTTTTGCTTAAGCCCACAAGACCCAGTGCAAGCGGAACCTGCCTGCGTATTTCTCTTGAGGTAGCCTCCACTATCTGCATAGCAAAAGCAACATTATCATAAGCAGTTTTATTTGGTAAAAGTCTGAAATCCTGAAAGACGACGCCAAGACTGCGTCTTAAGTATGGAACCTCTGAATGAGTCATGTCGTGTACACTGTAACCATTGACATAGACTTCACCGTCGGTGGGAACTTCTTCATGCATTATTAGTTTAAGAAATGTAGATTTTCCTGAGCCACTGGCTCCTATTATAAAAGCAAATTCACCTTTTTCGATTCTTACCGTGATGTTTCTGACCCCGACTACTCCGTTGGAATATACCTTCGTTGCGTCAACAAACCTTATCATATTCTTTCCCCCATCAGGCAGAGAAGGAAAACTATCTTGATACCTCATCCAAATAACGCTTAACCATCATAGCGACCTTAAAGTAAATGGCATCATCAAATTTCCGTAAATCCATCCCTGTTATTTTTTGTATCTTGTCAAGTCTATACACCAGTGTATTGCGATGTATAAAAAGCTGTCGGGATGTTTCGCTGACGTTCAGGTTATTTTCAAAGAATTTCTGTATGGTAACCATTGTTTCAGAGTCGATTGTCTCAAAAACACCTTCCTTGAACACCTCATTCAAAAACAGACGGCAGAGAGTTGTGGGAAGTTGATAGATAAGCCTGCCGATACCTAAATGATTATAGTCGACAATACTTTTTTCAGCTTCGAATATTTGCCCTATTTTTAATGCCGTCTGAGCATCCTTGTAGGAGCGGGCAACATCACGAAGACTTTGAGCCTCGGTGCCTATACCAATACTGGCTTTTATCATAAGCTCACTGCTTAGGGTATCTATTATGATTCTGGCCTTTTTGTGGACTTCCTCGCTGTCTTCCTTATCTTTAAGCTCCTTGATCAAAACCGTATTCTGATCATCAAGCAATATAATGTAGTCCTTACTATTGTTTGGGAATAAGCTCTGGATTATATTATAAGCATATAATTCTCTCGTCTTTTCCGTTCTGACCAGATACACGATCCTTCTGCAATCATTTTTTACCCTTAACTCTTTGGCTCTGATAGTAATGTCACCGGGCAATATGTTTCCCAGAAGTACATTTTTCATAAAATTACTTCTGTCGTATTTCTCATCGTAATAGAGCTTGGCGTTCTCGAGGCTGATCGATATCAGTTCGGCTATTTTTTTCCTGTCAGGGTGTTCGGAAGTAAAATACAATACAAAATCCAACCTGCCGTTGATATCTATTTTTTTCATCACAAGGTCTGATTTCTCGATATAGGTTGTATTAGAGCTCAGAAAATCAACGCATTGTTCATGAACCATGCCGATTTCTTCTTCTAACGTACTGGCAATAATAATACCCGAACCATCAGTGATGCCGAACTCATAACCAATGGTATCGCGAATCCGCATGATAACGGACTGAAAAACTTTGAAAGCCAAGAAAACAACCCCCAATAAGCCAAATATCCCGATTCTTTGTACTAATTATACACAAAATTCTTAATTGATACAACTTTTTTTGCGATATAGGGTTTTCCGCGCAGGAATGTCTGCTTACCTGATAATAAAGGCTTGTCCTTAACTTAAAGGAATGATCTTCCAATATTTGATCACTCGCTAAGAAGCACACATTCCGAAAAAATTATTCTTATAGTATTCAACAATTCCTTATTCTTAAAATAAGCCGCATTATGGATAAATATCCTTATAGGCGCACATGTCAAAAGAAACCCTATCATAAAGTCATCATCTTCTATTATCGGATTTGCCGCATGGATTCCAAAGCCCTCGATAATATCATCGGGTATTTCGAAGGGTTTTGATCCTTCTACTTTATATGATCCATTATTCTGGACAAACACATGGAGCTCGGGAACTCTGGGAACCTGCATCCTTACAAAAGCGGTTAAAAGGTTAATATATTCTTCATATTGCCTCTCGACAAAATACTGCCTTATAGATCTCTCGACCTCCGTTTCAAGGTTTTTTACATATTCGCCCAGCCTGAAGGTTACAAAACCTTCAAGAGTTATTTTATCTGAGCTTTTTAAGTATTCTGCGATCTTATTCGATATCAGTTTTCTTCTGTGATCGATCAAATCTCCCAAATTGTCTTCGCTGCGTTTATATAGTCTTATACAGGCAATCCGGTAGATCTCATCCCGATCCTTTCTGGATAGGCCATTACAAATCCGGGATATGATTTTTTCCAGTATGCTTTTCTCATAAGACTTAAGAATATATTCGGCAAGCATATCCGATAACCGATTCAAAGTTATCAGATATTTTCGGCCTTTTTTTCTTATACAACCGTCAAACAGTATGGTCAAACAGTTTTCATCCTGGCTTATTTTAACCTTGAACGGATTGTGTACATTCATTTCAAATCTTTTTTCAAGATAACCGGCCAATCCTTTTATGTCCTTCACGTAGTCTACCCTTAAGGATGGCATTCTCTCACATCCTTTCAGGTGTAGTATATGTAATCCTCATTGTCCGTTATACGAAACACATAAAGGAAATAAACCTCCTAAATCAACCAAATTTTCCTTCGCTAATGAAACTGGCTTTATACCATGCTTTTTTAAAAACTTACAAATAGAGATACTGTCACTTAATGTATTAAAATCACCAAAGAAAGCAAGCTCGTTTTCAGAGATCAAACCTGTTGCGCCTCCGATGAATCCATAATCATAGCCCTTAAGGATTATACTTCTCTGGGGTCCTGTCAATAGCGAATCAAGGCCTGCTTCAACAGCTCTTTCATGTATTTTTGGATCAGCCGTTATTATTGCTTCTTTCGTAATGATACAGGTTGAGCATTTAGCATATCCCTGTTTTACGGGAATAATTCTGATCCCGCATTTGTCAAGCATTGAAAGAACAGTTGGATCGGTATATCTGGGGTTTAGAAAAGCATTTTTCCCAATTATTGCACAGTTGTAAGCAACATCGAAAGGATAATGGCTTTTTATGCGGGAAACTCCTTCAATGAGCTCATATCCAAGGGTTTTTAATGCGGACAATGTGCTTTTGGGCGTATCCGGCGCATATACAAAAACACCCTTGCACACATTGACCATCTGCATATCCGCATGTTTAGCCAAGCCGCAAGGAAGCATTGGGTGTTTCTCGGTCTTTATCAAATCTATACCGAAATCAGTTAAAGAGCTAATTATTTCTTTAGATGCATCGCCTGATATTATAGCCTTTCTAACCCTTCCAAAAGGTATATAAGGAGATACAAGGGCTAATTTCACAAAATCACATCCCTTGTCTTTAAAGCATATCTTATTATTATCCGCACCTGCCAAAAAAAGCCGGCCGGCTTAAAGTGCGGTTCTGATATGCCGCACCCGTATATTTTTATGCGGGTGCGGTTGAAGTACGTCAATATTCGATCGTATCCAATAAAGATTTCAGCTCACCGACAAATTCCAAAGGAATGGCGACACCCTTTTGACTGGGTCTGTACTCGTCGCTTTTGCTGTCAAACCAAAAAACACGTATATCTACATAAGATTTATTATTCTTTGACACTTTCTTAATCTGGATTTCTTCTCTGCTGTTTTTTACGAATTTTCCGATCATTTCTTCAGTATCCCAAAAATCTGCCATTTTATTACCTCCGTATAAAATAAATTCTGTTTTTACTTCTGCCGAGTCGTATTTATTATATAACAGAATTATTCATCCTTTTCAATAAGAAACAGGAATTATTTTTTAAAATCTGTTTACAATAAATCATTGAAGGCGGCAAATGTCGTCTGAAATAAATTAAAGGAGTCAGTAGTATGAGAACACCGATTGACAAAATTGCACTTTTGCTCGTTATCATAGGCGCTCTGAACTGGCTGCTGGTAGGTCTATTTCAATATGACCTTGTAAAAGGCATATTCGGTGTGGCAACCTTGGGTACAAGTATCGTATATTCTATAATAGGAATTGCAGGGCTATACTGCATAAGTCTTCTGTTTAGAGATGTACCGGTTGTCGATTAGCCCACGAAATTGATCCTTCCATAAAAAACTCGGAGACTTAAAAAGTTTCCGAGTTTTCCTTATATGTTATGTATCGGTCTCCTATGCACAGGATGTATTCCCTTTGAAAACAGAAATTTCAAGTATAACAGACAAGCCCGCACTATCATCGAAACGGATCGCCGATACAAAAAGCCCCAGATATTGCAGGGCTTCATTAAAATCCTTCTCCATACGGTTTTTGGCAATGTCACAAATAATAGTGTCCATACAGACCTCCGGCCTTTTCATCCAAAGCCTTAAATCGCCTCCGAGATATACCATGGTCATTATACTATATTTCCCTGCAAAATCACTTAATTATTTTAATCTCGATACGACGGTTTTTCTGCCGTCCTTCAGCAGTATTATTATCCCCCACCGGCCTGTACTCACTGTTTCCGGTTGCTGTAAACAACACGGGATCAAGGTTTTCAACCTCAACCAGGTATCTTACGACATTTGTAGCCCTTGCTGTAGAAAGCTCCCAGTTTGTAGCATATTTCTTATTGGTCATCGGAACATTGTCGGTATGGCCAGAGACCATTATTTCATTCTCAATGCCTCTTAAGGATTCAGCCAGCAAAGATAGCAGGGTTGCTCCCTGCGGAAGAATATCAGCACTTCCGGAATCAAAGAAAACCTCCTGCTCAAGGCGTATGAGAA
>JAAYNO010000165.1 GCA_012520855.1 Clostridiaceae bacterium
AGGATTTCATCTACAAATCTCCAGATAAATAACGAAAATAACTGGACGAGCGGAAAATCAACAAGAGGTTTATGGAATTAAACTCATCTCCCATGGACAAAGACGCTATGAAATTTATGCTGAAGATAATATGGAATCAGAGGGATAACAATGAAAAAGTATAAGGTTTCGGATTACTGGAATATGGGCACATCTATCGGGCTGTGCGCGGCGGTTGGCATTGTGCTGGGTGCGCTGCTTCAAAATCTGATTTTATGGCTTTGCGCCGGTGCCGGTGTGGGTGCGGTTTTAGGAGCCATATCCATGCTGTATAAAAAGGAAACGTCATGAAACGCGCCACGAGTATCCTCATAATCACTGCCTTCACCATCGGTTTCTTTGCGGCGGCTGCCCTTGCCCTGTATTTGCCGGACAGGAAAATAAGGACCTATTCCCCAACGGAAGAATTCGCGGCTTTTCTGGATTTAAGAGTTCCGAAGCTGATGGGGCTATACGAAATACCGGGAGTTAGTATCGCCCTTGTGAGAGACGGGCGGATTGTATATACGTCAGCCTACGGCTACTCCAACCAAAAGTCCGGACGAAAAATGACGGTAGATATGCCCATGCGTGTTCAATCCATATCCAAATCGGTTACGGCGTGGGCTGTGCTGAAGCTGGCGGAGGAAGGAAAGCTGAATCTGGAAGATCCTGCCGAAAAATACCTTAAGGGCTGGAAGCTGCCTGCTTCAGACTACCCGCCGGATGGCGTGACGGTTAAGCGGCTCCTCTGTCACACCGCCGGATTGCCGCTTGGAGATGTTTTTACGCTTTACTCCCCGGATGAGGCTATGCCTTCTCTGAAGGAAAGCCTGACCCATTCGGCAATTCTGTTTCAAATGCCGGGAAAAGGCTTTTCCTATTCCAATGTCGGGTATAACTTGCTGGAGCTTATGATTGAGGTGGTTACAGGAAGGGACTTTGCGGAATATATGAAAAACGAGATCCTCTGTCCTCTCGGCATGTATCATTCGGATTTCGAATGGAGTGAAAAATTTCTGGCTTCTGCGCCCCTTGGATATACACTGGACGGTAATCCGGTTTCCCCCTACCGATACCCTGAAAGGGCGTCGGGAGGATTGATTGCTACGGCGGAGGACATCGCCCGTTTTTGCATCGCGGGGATGCCAAATTTTTCAGAACAGCGGGTGCTTGCACGCCCTGCCATTGAACAACTCTATTTTGCGCAGACCGAAAGCCTTGGAATATATAGCGCGGTATTTGACGATTATGGTTTTGGCTATTATACCGAGGGGTTTTCAGACGGAAAAGTGGCGGTGTCCCATGGAGGGCAGGGAACCGGCTGGATGAGCCATTTCCACGCGGTGCCTGAAACGGGAGATGCGATTGTCATTTTAACAAACAGTCAGCGGAGCTGGCCGTTCATCTCCAGCCTCCTGAACGGATGGGCGCGGTGGTGTGGATTTTCTCCACCCGGCATGACGCGCATCCTCTTGGGGGAATGCTTCTTATGGGGAGTGGTTGGCCTAATCGCTGCAATAACACTCTGTCTTATAGCGGATATTGTCAGGAAAGTTGCGGAGGGCAATCTAAGGTTTATTTCCATGCAGCAAAACGTGGTGAAACCATCACGCATATTCAAAATTGGAATTTCCCTCTCAATATTGGCTATTTTGTGGTGGGCTTTCTGTCAAAAATATTTGTTCCTTACTACAGTATTTCCAGTTTCATCGATATGGCTTGAAGTGTGCGCCGCCGCGTTTTCGTTGGCATTACTCATAGAGTCGTTATGTCAAAGTTGAAATAAGCAATGCCCTGTTTTGTTAGTTTTCAAGTTGTGGTTCTGTTTATAAAATGACCTTAAGGGTAGTGCCACTTAATAATAAGTGGTGCTACTCTTTTCTGTTATTTATCAAAATCTTTTATTGACAAATTGGTCTATTCAGCATAGACTTATATCATAAAGTCGATACTGAATAGACTAAGGAGGATTATCATGAAAGAATATAGACTTGCAGAATGTGAAGAAAAGTTTGCTGAATTAATCTGGCAGAATGAGCCGATTGGTTCCGGCGACCTCGTGAAGCTGAGTGAAAAGGAAATGAACTGGAAAAAATCCACAACATATACAGTCCTTAAAAAGTTATGTGAAAAGGGCATCTTCCAAAACAACAATGCTGTTGTTTCATCTCTAATCTCAAGGGATGAGTATTACGCAAGTCAAAGCATACGTTTTGTTGAGGATACTTTTGGAGGGTCTTTGCCGAAATTTCTAACAGCTTTTATCAGTGGTAAAAAATTAAGTAATCATCAAGCTGAAGAGTTGAAAAGATTGATTGATGAGCACAAGGATGTGTAGCA
>JAAYNO010000166.1 GCA_012520855.1 Clostridiaceae bacterium
TCCTTCACTGCACTGCGTTCCGTTCAGGATGACAATGGAAATTGCTTCGAAGTATTCTCTGAGTGAGTATTGGGGATGAGTATTGGGGACGGTCCTCTCCACTCATTTTGGATATTATTGAATAAAGGGGAGATTCCGTGGCAAGCCAAACCTGCGGATCAGCGGTGTGTCCCCATTACTAAGAGGTAAGAGTTTAGAGGTAAGAGGTTAGAAGATATAGGAGACGGCGTCCCCAACGTCCCGTTTATTTCTCTTAATAAAGGAGCAATGAAAAACCTATGGACAACAAACATGTAGAGCAAAAAATCGTGGATACATTAAAGGTCAATTATATGCCTTATGCAATGAGCGTGATCGTATCCCGTGCCATTCCTGAAATCGACGGATTAAAGCCCTCACACAGGAAGCTTCTGTATACAATGTATAAAATGGGACTACTGAAAGGCCAGAAGACTAAATCTGCCAATGTCGTAGGTCAAACCATGAAATTGAATCCCCATGGAGACATGGCTATATATGAAACCATGGTAAGGCTGACTACCGGAAATATGGCCCTCTTGCACCCACTGGTTGAATCCAAGGGTAACTTTGGCAAGGTTTTTTCACGTGAAATGAGATTTGCAGCACCCCGTTATACCGAAGTCAAGCTTGCTGCCATAAGCGAAGAATTGTTCAGGGACATTGATAAAGACACAGTGGACTTTATTGATAATTATGATGGAACAATGAAAGAACCAGTGCTGCTTCCTTCGGTGTTTCCAAATATTTTAGTAAATCCGAATCAAGGCATAGCAGTAGGTATGGCGAGCAATATCTGCAGCTTCAATTTAAAAGAGGTATGTGAAGCAACAATAGCTTACATAAAGAAAGATAATATTGATTTGATGCACTATTTGAAAGCTCCGGATTTTTCAACAGGAGGCCAGTTGATTTTGAATGAGCAGGAGATGCGCAAGATTTATGAAACAGGCAGAGGCTCATTTAAGATCAGAGCAAAGTATCGGTTTGATAAAAAGAACAGTTGCATAGATATTTATGAGATTCCCTATACCACATCCTCAGAGGCAATAATCGAAGCGATCGCGGGGATTATTAAGAAAGGCAGGATAAAGGATATAACAGATGTACGCGATGAAACCGACCTGGCTGGACTTAAAATAACGATCGATATAAAGAAGAACAGTGATCCTGATGAAATTATGAATAAACTATTTAAATTTACCCCTCTTCAGGATAGCTTCGGATGTAATTTTAATATACTTATTAATCAGAAACCGATGGTCTTAGGTGTGCTGGATATTCTGGATCACTGGATCCAGTTCCGTATGGACTGCATCAGAAGAAAGTCGGAATTTGATATCAGAAAGAAAAGCGATGCTCTTCACCTTCTTAATGGCTTGGCAAAAATACTTCTGGATATTGACAAAGCTATAAGAATCATTCGCAATACAGAGCAGGAAGCTCTTGTCGTACCCAATCTTATGGAAGGCTTCGGAATCGATAATGCCCAGGCCGAATTTATCGCGGAAATCAAGCTCAGGAATCTTAACCGTGAGTATATTATTAAGCATACTTCCGAGATCAATAGACTTAAAAAGGAAATAGCCGATTTAAAAGACATAGTGGCCCATGATGCCCGAGTTCTTGATATTATCTGTGTACAGCTTAAAGAAATTTCAAAGAAATACGGACAAGAAAGAAAAACTGAAATCATAAGTGAGGAACATGTTGAAGAGATAACCACAGAAAACCTTATTGAGGATTATAATGTAAGGCTGTTTTTAACAGACCAGGGATACATAAAGAAAATATCACTCGTATCATTGCGCTCTTCGGGCGAACATAAGCTTAAGGAAGACGATTTTATTATCCAGGAAACAGAAACGAGAAACAAAGCCGATCTACTTCTATTCTCAAATAAGTGCATTGTCTATAAGGTCAGGATCCATGAGCTTCAGGACAGCAAGGCCAGCCTGCTGGGTGATTACCTTAATAACATCCTGGATCTGGAGCCGGATGAAAAGATCATAAAAATGTACGCCACAGAAAATTACGATGGATACTTTCTTTTTTCATACGAGAACGGTAAAATGGCGAAAATTCCATTGTCCAGCTACGCGACCAAAACTAACCGGAAGAAGCTGTCAAACGCGTATAATGCTGCCTCAAAGCTGGTTGACATGTTCTTTTTGGAAGCCGATACTGATTTTGCAGCGTTCAGCAGTATTGATAAGGTTCTTGTATTCAACACATCCCAGATAAACCCTAAAGCTACTCGTGACTCGCAGGGTGTTAACGTCATAAAGTCAAAAAAAGGCAGTGTGTTGAGCAGAGTAGTTCCCTTAAGCGAAACAAAGCTTAATGATCCGGATTACTATAGGGCAAATATCCCAGCCATTGGATACTATCTCAAGGAAGAAGATAAAGAAAATTTACAAATAGGCTTGTTTTGATAAGGATAGCTTCTTTATTTGTAATAAAGTGAAGATGAAAAAACACAGAATAAATATTAACCAAAGAAGGAAGTTGTTTACTTCCCGGAATGATGATAAGATAATATAGGTTATTAGGAATATCTATTTAAAAGTACATTCGTATTTTTTCTAAGTTTTCTCTTAAATGCGAACTGGCTATATGCTGAGGAGGATAAAAATGAAAAAATTCTGGGTAGTGTTTACATGTTTATTATTATCAGTTGTTTTGCTGAGCGGAACGGTTATTGCCATAGCCGCTGATGAAAACTCTGTTATTAAAGCAGGAGAAATGGTCGATGGGGATTTCATTACGGGCGGAGTGGCAGTATTAAATGAAGGAACAATATTAGGGGATTTTATTGCCGCAGCGCAAAACCTTACGAATACAGGTGAAGTTGAAGGTGATTTAATTGCAGGTGCCAGTCAGATCAGTGTAAACGGCAGGATCGGCGGAAGCCTTCGGGTAGCTGCCGCCGATTTAAAAGTAAACTGTACCGTTGAGCGAAATGCGACGATATTTGGTTCCACTTTGACGGTCGGAGAAGATACTGTTATAAAACGTAATGCCTATTATTTAGGAGGTATTATCAGCGCCTCGGGCAGGGTGATGGGAAACACAAGCATAAATGCGGGAAATGTTACCCTCGGAGGTATATATGAAGGCGACGTAAAAATAAACAACATGACTGAAGGCAGTACTCTCAATATCCTTCCGGGAACCGTAATAAAAGGAAAACTTACATATGAAGGAGTCACAAAGTACGAGGTTCCATCCGATGTACAGGTAGGGAGTTATTCGTACATCAGAATTGAGCCGGTAAATAAGACTTCAGTGCAGCCAGCATTTTCACTTTGGAGCTTTATAAAAAGAATCTTCACATTATTGGTCTACTATTTATTTGCATTGCTGATTTATAAAATCTTTCCGAGATTTTTTGTTCGCTCGGGCGACTTCATTGAGGCCAGGCCTCTTAGCTCAGCCGGAATAGGCATAGCCACACTGGGAAGTCTTGTAGCGGGAAGCCTTGCCCTGATATTACTTTTGATACTGGCTGTATTTATAATTAAAGGCTCGGTGGTTTTATTCGGCAGCCTGGTATTTCTTTTTGTAACCGTAGTGACGATTCTGTTTGCCGATATTCCGGTATCCATGTGGCTCGGAAACATTATTACCAACAGGAGACTAAGTGTCCCTGCCCGTTTGGCTGCAGGTCTTGCTACAGTTTCAGCAATTAAGATAATTTTGGAGCTTCTTAAAAATCTGCAGGGGATTTCAACCATAGCACGTATAATTTTGTATATTGTAAATATATCAATTTGGATACTTGGTACAGGCGCACTCATGAAATCTGTTTTTGAAGTAAGCAAATCGGCCAACAGACAGGCCGAAGCAGAGGAATTTACGGCAGAAACTTCTGAAAACGCCGAAATGTAAAAAGGATGGTCGATATGGATAATCGCGTTATATCACAGTTATTAAGAGGGCTTAAGATAACTACCAATTACATTACCGCACTTATTTTATTTCTTGTATTCACAATGCCGATTATTACGATAGCTAAAGATGGTTTACAGAATGCTATGACTGCTTTTTCGTTTCTGATTTTCCTGTTTCTGTTCTACATTGCTTATGTAGATATGCGTGTTATGGCATTCAAGGAAAAGCGCCCTCAGTATAATATAAATCCTCCGCCCTATAAAGGAGTCTTATATGGTATTATAGGTATGATACCTTTGGTTTTGTTCCAGTCAATTTTACTGACGCTGAAATTACCTGAGGATTTGCAGGTATTCAAGAGAAAGCTTTATCAAGGCTTTGCAGGACCGCTGTACTGGTTGTCAAGACTTTTGGGAGATGCCCCAGTCCATTATATAATTTCCTTTGCAGTCCTTATTGTAATTGCAGGGCTGGGATATTATGCGGGATTTAAAGAATTCTACCTTGTAAGTTTTATAAGAGAAAAGCTGGGCATCAATAAAAAGAAAGCCCATAATAAAAAATGAAAATTTAATAAAGACAAGCACTGCACGTTTTTTTGTGATAAGGCCAACCCTCCCCTGAATATCTTAGTACAAAGATACACTTAGGGATGGGATAGTGCGTGATAGTTTTAGTAAAAAGAAAAAATGCTGTACTGATATTACTTATATTGTTTTTATCTATAGCTATATTTAGTATCGACGGTGGGGCAAACCCCATTGCCGAAACGGTCAAAGAAAAGAGCGGACCTGTCGTAGTGCTTGATGCCGGTCACGGAGGAGAAGATCCCGGTGTGGTGAGCAATTATTCCAGTTTGGCCGAGAAGGATCTTAATCTTCGCATAGCACAGCTGTTAAAAGATTTACTTGAGCAGGATGGCTATACTGTATTAATGACACGGACAGAAGATATACTCAATTATCCGGCAGGGACGAAGGAAATATATCAAAAAAGGAAGCATGATCTCACCAACAGAAAGACGTTTATTGATGAAAGCGGAGCAGATATAGTTGTCAGTATTCATATGAACGGTTTTTCGGATGCGAAATATTATGGCGCACAGACTTTTTATCCGCCTTCTTCCACCGATAGCGAAAGATTGGCTAAATGTATACAAAATGCCATGGTATCAATTGTCGATCCAACAAATAAACGGGTAGCATTGCTTAAAAAAGAGCGGATAATGATATTTAAGAATTTGAAAGTGCCTACAGCACTGGTCGAATGCGGATTTCTTTCCAATGCCCAGGAGGAAGCAAAATTTAGAAACCTGGAATATCAGCAGCTTGTTGCTAAGGGTATAAAGGAAGGAGTAGACAATTTTTTCGCAAAACAGTAAATTCTAATTTGAAATAACCGATATAAATATTAGTTGTTAATTATACTAAAGATGGAGTGTACTTGATTATGTATTTTCATTATTGTCTGATTGCCGTTGGTACAATATTTGCAATAAGTTTGATACTGTTTTTCATTATGAAAAAGAATAATCAAGTTAACAGAGAAAATAGTGCCAATCTTGTCATATGTACAGTTCTTTCGATGATTTGCGCAATAACTGCTCCATTAACAGCAAAGTATATAGCAAGAGAACTGTATTTTTCTGTGCCCGCAGCAATGGCCGTTTCAATATTGATATCTTTTGGGATAGCAATAATCATTTTTCTGCTGCTTCAGCCAATTATAAAAAAATGGTCATTGAAGGCTGCAAGTGAATCGGACACAAACAAAGAAAGCCTGGTGGAACAGTTAGTGGACGCTCCGCTTCAGGCGGCACCAGCCCTTGAGATCGCCGATCCTCATAAAGATGCAGTTCCTGCTGAAAGTGAACCTGCAATAATAAATGAGGCTGTTATTGAAAAAGAAGCCGAAGCAATAAATATTTCCCAGACCCAGCCCATAGAACCGGAACGAGTATTGATTAATACTGATGTTGATTATAATCAGGAAGATATAATGCAGCTTTTGGATAAGGCTTTTGAATTAAAAAACGATAGAGATCTGTATGGTGCTATCGCAAATTACGAAGCGGCATTGATAATGAATCCTGATGATGAACTCAGATATTTGATTCTTCTTGACCTTTGTTCTCTTTATAAAAAGACAAACCAGCCGGATTCAGTTAATAAAATCCTTGGATCATCCCAGTGTGAATTGTTAGATTTAGATAAAAAAGAAGATATTTTGCGAAATCTTTAAATTAATTAATGACAAAACATTGATATTAGTAAATTAAACTGATATTATTATACTAAATCTATCATGATTTCTTATTATGAGATTTTGCTCAATAAATTTTATATCCATATAAGGGGGTAGCTGAGGATGAAAACTGCTCAGCAGATTATCGGCTTGCCGGTGGTGAGCATTTTTGACGGGAATGAGATCGGGAAGGTCAAAAACGTCATTATTAACGCCTCGAAAGGTACGATTGATTTCTTTGTCATCGATAGTGGCATCAGATCACTTTCAGGAGGCGTGATTCCTGCCGAGAGAGTGTTGGGAATCGGAGAATATGCATTAACCATTCAACAACCTGACGATATCAGCGATATAGTAAAAATTCCAGCAGCCATTGAGCTTATGCAAAAGAACATTACTGTACATGGGACCCGGGTACTGACAAGGAAAGGAAGTCTTTTGGGTGAGACCGGTGATATTTTTATCAACGACCAGGATACATATAATATAACCGGAGTAGAGTTCATACCAGCCAATAACGGGATTAAGTCAGGAATCATACCCAGAAGCAGTATAATCACCTTCGGGAAAAATCTCCTTGTTGTTCAGGACGACTTCATTGATCAACTGATCGAAACTCCCAGCGCTATTAAAGAAGAGTTCCCGGACGAAAAAAAAAATATAGGTTCGGATGATCTTATCCCGACATTCGAAACCGGGTTTACCGAAACAGTAACACAAGAGCAGGGGATCACTGTTGAACCGGATGAACCAATTGTTCAGAAACCAGAAGATGAAGCAAAAGATTTATTTAGTATTGATTATCCTAACTCTGACAGAGGACTTGAAATACCATTTGAAACAAGCAGCGAAGAGGCTGCCTCAGGATCGGATCTTGAAATCTCCGCCCAGCCGGCTGAAGAACAACCAGTGCAGGAACAGAATTTAAGCGCGGCAGAACTGTTTGAGCAGCGCCAGAGGCAATACCTGGTAGGGAAGAAGGTAACAAAAGCCATTTATAACAATTCCGGCGGGATTATAATAAATAGCGGTGAAACAATTACCGAACAGATAATAGATGAAGTTAAAGCCAATGGTAAATTAATAGAACTAGTTATGAATTATGAAGAATAAAGAAGGTCGGGTCAGGGAATCCTGACCCGTTTCTTTAATTTAGTCAGATTAGAATGTCCCTCCTAACGTATATCACCACAATTTTTTGGGAGTTGAAACATAGTATGAAGCAGATTAAGAATTATATTTGGTTCATATTGATTATTGTTCAGATCGTTTCAGGAACCGGTGCCGGGCTGCTGCTTCTTTCTGCCTCAAATGTCGAACCGGAGATTTTGAACACCAGTGTCGGCGGTGTTTTATTAGATGGTCTTACCCCTGCCGAAGCTGAAGTGATTGTTGCCGACTATTTTAAAGAGCAAGTAAAAAACAGCTGGCTTGTGATTGAAATAGACGGAAATCCGTTTACTATTCTGTATTCAGATATTGACGTCAAAGTTGATATAAAAAACACTATGAAGGCTTTGGAAGAAAAGCTTCCGGGTAATGGGCTGGAGAAGTTTTTTTACGATACTGGCAAGGCTATGGATCTCGCACCCGTATTTACATATAATTCAGGCAAGCTTCAAAAAAGATGCCAGGAGCTTTTTTCCCATTATGAGAAGGAACCATCGGAAGAAAGTTATGAAATAAAAGACGGAGTCCTTGTTATAACTCCCGGAATACCCGGAGTCAAGGTGAACTATGAATATCTGGAAAATGAACTTAAAGAGCTGTTCTTTAGTTCAAATGAGCCTTTAAGAATATACACCGATGCATCTGAAGTATTCGTTGAAACTCCAGCTGGTACTAAATATGATGAACCATTTACTGTTATTGTGTCAGACGGAGGCGTAGATATCGATCCCAATCTTGCCAATACAGTAGAAGGCTATTCGCAAGCATTTCAAGGTGTAGTGGTTGAGAACGGTCAGGAGTTGAGCTTAAAATCAGTTCTTGATTTTTCATTGTTCACAGGTGATGTGGAGAAAGATCTATTGAACCGGATAGCAACAGCACTATTTCAGGCTGCACTGCCGCTGGACGGAGTCAGATTTACCAGCAGGCTCCCTGCAAAAATGCCTGTCTCCTATTCAGAACCCGGTTTCGAGGCTGTTATAGAGGGCGAGGGCGCAGATCTGGTAATGAAAAACGAAACGGGCAAGGCCTTGATGCTGCTTACTGAAACCAAGACCGATGTTTTTAAGATTTATATAGCTTCTTCAGTAGAGATCAAGAAAGGAACACTGTCGGCTGAGAAAAGAGACGAGGTGCAGCCTGCTGTTATTACGATTATCAACAAATCTCTTTCCCCTAATGAAACCAAAGTGGTTTCCGAAGGTGTTCCCGGGTTTACAGTATATGTCTACCGCACGATTGACGGTGTTGTCGAAGAATTGCATCACGATAAGTATCTGCCAATAAGCAAGACTGTCGAAACAGGCGAAAGACCTGCTTCACCCAGCACAAAATGAGTAAAGGGGACGGTCCTTTTTACTCATTTTGTGCATGTTATTTGATCAGAGATGACCAACAGGAGCGATCAACGCACTTCTGCATATAAGATCCTTCGCTTCGCTCAGGATGACATGGAAAAGGCTTCGAAGCAATTATCTTGTCATCCTGAACGGAACGCAGTGTAGTGAAATATCTTTCTTTAGATCCTTTGTAAATTATAAGCTTTGCATGTTATTTGATCAGAGATGACAAACAGGAACGTTCAATGTTCCTGTTTGTCACTTACAAAAATTATGTTTGCCGATTTTAACCACAATTGGACGGCTCCAAATCCATTTACTTGTCGCTGTTGCAGGATTGAAGTAATATATGCAGCCATATGTCGGATCCCAGCCGTTCAAAGCGTCCCTTGCCGCACGGTATGCCGTGTCATTGGGGGTAAGGTTTATCTGCCCGTCACTTACCACATCAAAAGCTCCCGGCTGATAAATAACGCCAGGAATTGTATTAGGGAATCGGCTGTCGGCAACTCTGTTCAAAACAACAGCACCGACTGCGACCATGCCTTCATAGGGTTCACCTCTGGCTTCTCCATAGATTACTCTTGCCATCAGATCCAGGTTTCTGTTATACTGCGTAGTTCCTGTCGGCAGACCGAGCGCGTATAAGGTTGCTTTGCCTGCAATACCGTCAACTTTCAGTCCGTTTTTACTTTGAAAATATCTTACAGCCTGATAGGTCTGGTATCCATATATGCCGTCAACGGCACCCTTGTAATAACCCCAGGCTTTAAGCCTTTTTTGGATCTCAATAACTTCTCTGCCTCTGGAACCGTAATAGGATAACGCAGCTTTGCTGGATTGGCTCTCTCTGATGGCATTACTGGACAAAATAAATCCTGCTGCCAGAATAACAACGGCAATAAAATAGACCCATGCAGTCTTAGCTTTTCTTTTCATGAGTACCTCCAAATAAAGTATCCATGAAAAGCTTTTGCAATAGGTCAAAAATTATTCATAAGCTTAAAAAGTATTATCCAGCCCGGCTAAAAATACCACCACAAGGATTCCCACCAATAAAAGGTCGCAATCATTTCCTTCCATCAATAGCAGGATGATCAGTGCTATTAGGATAATATCTTCCTGCCTCAGGTTTCTTAAAAAAGGCGGCAAAAACTGCTGTGTTTTATAATAGGCGGGAGAATTATGTTGGCAATTCTCATCGACCTCACAAGGTAATGGAATAGCGTTCAGCCCTTTAGGTTCCAACAGATTCACCCCTTTGTATTACGGTTGATTGTAGGCTTGATCGTACTTAATACATTAATAACCTTGAGCAGTTGTATCGCACCGCCTATACGCTGTCTCCTCTGGGCTCCAAGGAATGGCTGCACCGAATTCAACAGAGTTATTCTTGAATCGCTCACGTTGTTAAATAAGTTCAGCATCTCACCGGCCTTGGAGAGAATGCCATAATCAATATTTCCATGCTGTACTTGAGGAGGCGTATAAGCTGTACTCCCGGTGTTTTGAGGCTCAGGTTTCTCAACAGGATTTTCTGCGCTTGGACCCGGGTTTTGAGGAGCAATGCTTTCCACTATATTTTTTAGACCGCTTGTATCTGATACTCCAAACATATCGGCTATTTGCTTAAGCTTTTTATCGAGTTCGTCAGCCATAAGATCGCCTCCTGATTTATTTCAACAAGGATCTAAGCCTTTGGGCAATTATTGCTCCGTCAGGGCCGAGAACCTGAATAAGTTTCTCAAAGTCCTTTTCGGTGACCCGGCTTCTTATTTCATCCAGGCTTATTCCCATTTGGTTAAGCTTTTTAGGATCAAACTCATTTATTTTTTCAAGGATTTCCTGTGTATCCATCTGGCCTAATTTTTTTCTAAGCTCCTGCGGATTCTCATTTCTTAGCATCTCCAAAGCCTTTTCCAGCTTTTTCTTTTGAATATTACCGCCTAATCTTTCGAACATATTATAGTCAGCCATACTATCACCAGAAATAAAACTTCTGCATTCAATTGTATGCAGCTCGGCTTGTCATGTTGCAAGAAATACAGGAATAATTTCAGGGGCAAATATAAAAGAGCATACTTTTGCATGCTCTTTCTAAATAATTTATGACAGTGGTCCAAATATTATGACATTTTATCCAATACTTTATCCAAAGCAGCTATATACATATCTATATCGTCTTTGGAAATAATCAGCGGAGGTAGCATACGAATAATATTATCACCTACAGAACCGATCAAGAAGCCTTGTTCAAGAAACTTTTTCTTTAATTTCACCGCAATGGGCGCAGCAAGCTGAACACCTATCATAAGGCCTTTGCCGCGAACCTCGGTAATGATGCGATGCTTATTCTTAAGCTTGTTAAGCTTATCTGTAAAATATTCTCCCATTTTAGCCGAATTATCATAGAGCTTATCGTTGATTATAGTGGAAAGAGTCGCTAAACCGGCGCTGCATGCCAAAGGATTGCCACCAAAGGTGGAACCGTGGTCACCGGGTTCAAAAGCGCTTGCATAAGGCTCCTTCGCGCAAAGGGCACCTATGGGGAAACCGCCTCCCAAAGCCTTTGCCAATGTGAAAATATCGGGCTCTATACCAAAATGCTCATACCCGAACATTTTGCCTGTCCGGCCAAGGCCGCACTGCACTTCATCGAAAATAAGAAGTACGTCTTTTTTATCGCATAATTCACGAACTTTTTTTATATAGTCAACATTAGCAGGATTCACACCGCTTTCACCTTGTATAGGCTCAAGCATGATTCCACATGTATATTCAGTTATAGCATTTTCCAGCGCATCGATATCATTCATGGGAACACTGAGGAACTTGGGAGTAAGGGGGCAGTAATTCTTCTGGTATTTCTCCTGGCCCGTTGCCGCCAGTGTTGCAAGGGTCCTGCCGTGGAAGGATTTTTCCAGAGTTATGATCTCAAACTTCTCGGGAACCCCCTTTTTTCTGAAATATAAGCGGGCAAGCTTAATTGCACCCTCGTTGGCTTCGGCTCCGCTGTTTGCAAAAAACACCTTATCACAGCAGGAGTTCTCAACAATAAGCTGTGCCAGCTTTGCCTGGGATTCGATATAGTAATAGTTGGAGCAATGAATGAACTTTTGAGCCTGCTCGATGATCGCATTGACCAGTGCTGGATGTGAATGTCCAAGAGCGCTTACTGCTATGCCTCCAAGAAAATCATAATATACCTTCCCGTCCATATCCCAAAGCTTCATACCCTGGCCTTTTGTAAAGCAAACGGGCAATCTGTCTCCAAAGGTGTTCATAAAGTACTTTTTATCCAATGCGATTATTTCATTAAGAGTCATAAGAACCGCCTCCTGTACATTATTCTAATAATTATACATACAATTGTATAATTATTCAATATACTTTGATAAAATTACTGAAATAATGGTGATAGATATATTATAAATTGAAAAAGATACTGATTGAAAGCTTAATTTTAAAGGGATAGAATGTATAGATGGTGGTGGTTATCATGGAAAGTGCAATAAAAAAGATTATAGAAATTGAACACGAAGCCCAGAACCTTTTAGTTCAGGGATATGACCAAAGGGAGAAAATTCAATTGAGTACCCTTGAGCAATTAAAAAACATGGAAGAAAATATTGGGAAGATGACAGACCAAAAAGTAAACGAGCTTGAAGAAAAAAGCCGTCGGGAAACCGATGAGAGATTGGCAAAGATAAAGGAGGATACTGAGAATAAAATAAAAATCCTTGAAGAGTATGTTGAGAAAAATCGAGAGTCATGGGAAAACCAAATATTTGCCCGGATAATCGGCAGGTGAAATTGATGCTTAAGGAAATTAAATATGGAGCTTTATCGGGCAAAGCAAGAGCTATGTTCGGGAAGCTGCTCAGTAAAAATGATTACAAAATTCTTATACAGAAAAAGCGTATTGCACAGGTGGTATCATATCTTAAGCATAACACCCATTACAGCGGCTTACTCTCTGATACCGATGAAAATAATATCCATAGGGTAAAACTTGAGATCCTATTAAAAAAGGATATCATAAATGACTATTCTAAGTTTTTTAAGTTCACCAATGGTCGGTTGAAGGAGTTTGTAAAACATTATTGCACTAAAGCCGAGATAGAAAGCCTCAAGCTGATCTTCAGGATGTTTGAGGGAGGAAATACGGAACATGGTCTGCTCGAAGAGTCATTATTATTCTTATCGAGGCACGATAAACTGGATATTCCTAAATTGTCACTTTCAAGAGATTTAGAGGAGTTTCTTTCAAGGCTTCATGGCACTGACTATTATAAATTATTGAAGCCATTCATCTCCGATAATAAAGAAAACCGCCTTTTTAACATAGAGATGACTTTGGATCTATATTATTTTCGAAATGTACAGTGGGCATATCAGAAATTTTTAAATAGAAACGATGCACTTATCGTAAAGGATCTTCTTGAGAAAGAAGCCGATATTTTTAATATTTTATGGATATATAGAAGTAAATACTTTTACAACATGTCCAATGAAGTAATAAAAAGCTATATGGCGCATATTAACGACAAGCTTAGTGAAAGGTCTGCAGAATCTTTGATAGAAGCGGAAGGATATGAAGCATATGTGGATATTATAAGCAAAACACCATATGGTTTTTTGTTTAAAGGGCAGGATCAACTGTTTATTGAACACAATTACCATGAGTATACTTATAAGCTTTATAAAATGCTTTTTAGAAGGAAACCGTTTTCTATAGCCTGCATGATTTCTTATTTAAGATTGAAAGAGATAGAGATATCAAACATCATTTCAATTATTGAAGGCATTCGCTATAACCTTTCCGAAAGCGAGATCGGCAAATTTATTGTAGGAATGGGCATATAGGAAAGAAAGGATATAAAAATGGCTATCGAGCAAATGAAATATATAAGGATAATGGGGCCCTTAAGCAAATTCGATGAATTTGCACTTAAGCATGTCATCAATAGAAATATTGAGCTGGAGCCTGCCTATAAACATCTTAATGCTCCAGGGTTGATCCCTTTTACTGAAGATAACTCCCTGAATAACCTACTGAAAAGGATGAATGTGCTTAATGAGAGTTACCGTATCAAGATAAAAGAATATGACATAGAAACGGTAGAGCTGGAGCTTTTGAAGCCTCTTGATACAAGTAAGGCAGATGCTTTTATAGCTGAAATAGAGGATAAGCTGTCGGCTTTCAGAAAAGAATCGGAGTTGGTCAAATCCGATATTAAAGAAAGGGAGCAGATCATCAGGCAGATATTGCCGTTGTCATCTTTGGACATAAAAATCGACGAGCTCTTTCATTTTACATTTATGAAGTTCCGTTTTGGGAAAGCTCCAAAGGATTTATACAACAGACAAAAGAAATATCTGGAAGAGCTTGATGTTGTTGTCGTACCTGTTTCGGAAGAAGATGAAAACATATGGTTATCATATTTTATGCCTGCGTCTGTTGCACAGGCAATAGACAATGTATTTGCTACAATGGGCTTTACCAGAGTGAGGATATCCGATGAGGTCAAAGGTACCCCTAAAATCACCATTGAGAAAATGGAATCTGAAATTTCGGCACTGAAAGAGAAGCTTGAAAAAGACAGAAAGGAAATGGACAAGTTCCTGGAATCCAAAAAGGACAGCTTTGAAAGGCTGTACCATAAAATAAAATACCTGAATAAGCTCAACGAGGTCAAAAGATTTTGTTCACACAGCAAGGAAACCTTTTTTATGATTGGCTGGATCCCGCAGAAGGATTATAACGGCCTGCTTACTAAAATAGATGCTATTGATCAGATAGTGATTGGCTGCGAAGATCCTGATTGTGTCATTAATGCCACCCCTCCTACTATCATGAAAAACAACCGGCTGTTTAAACCCTTTGAAAGTCTGGTTACCATGTATGGATTGCCATCTGCAAAGGAGATTGATCCAACCCCGTTATTGTCTGTTACGTTTATTCTGATGTTTGGATTCATGTTTGGTGATGTCGGACAGGGTTTAATTATAGCATTACTCGGCTTGGCATTATATAAGATCAAAAAAATGCCGCTGGGCGGCGTTATGCTCTATTGCGGCATATCATCGACTGTTTTCGGGTTTGTTTACGGCAGTGTGTTCGGAAATGAGGAAATTTTGAAGCCTTTATGGTTAAGCCCTCTTCACAGTAAGACCAATATAAATACCATATTATATATTTCAGTCGGGTATGGCGCTTTTATAATAATCATTACTATGGTCTTCAATATCATTAACAATATCAGACTGCGAAAGTGGGGCAAGCTGCTGTTTGATAAAAACGGCCTTGCAGGCTTGCTTTTCTATGGCGGACTGGTGGCAGTTGTACTTATTTACCTGAAAACAGGAAAGCTTGTTTTATCGGGATTAGTCCTGATAGTTGTAATTATAATTCCTACCCTGATGCTTTTGTTTAAGGAGCCATTGGAAAACATTATTCTGGGCAAGGATCACATAATGCCCCATGAGAAAGGCATTTACTTTGTAGAAGCGGGCTTTGATATCTTTGAGACCCTGCTCTCGTTCTTTTCGAGTACCGTTTCCTTTGCAAGAGTTGGTGCTTTCGCACTAAACCACGCGGGTCTGTCCCTTGCCGTATGGACTCTTTTTGGCATGATCAGGGGAATAGGTGGAATATTGGTTGTAATAATAGGGAATGTCATAACTATAGGCCTTGAAGGCCTCATTGTAGGTATTCAATGCATGAGACTCGAGTTTTATGAAATGTTCGGAAGATACTACATTGGCGAAGGCCATGAGTTTAAACCTGTCCGGGTAGCGGAGGAAATAGAATAAGTAAGGCTGCCGCCAAACTTAATCTATAAAGCATACAGTAACCTGACAGTTTAATAATAAAAATCAAAAACTATGGAGGTCGTAAATATGGGATTTGTATTAATCGTTGCACTTGCACTGGTATTATCAACAATAGGGATCGGGGTTGCCTGCGTAAACAAAGGAATACAAGGCAAGAATTTTAAGAAGGTATTCGGGATGAATGTTACCGCAATGATAGGGGTCCTTATTGTTGCTACTATCGTATTGCTTTCCGGCGGACTGACTGCTTCGGCTGCAGACGGAGCAGAGGCGGCTAATTCATCGGCAGAGGGACTTAAATACATTGCGGCGGCAATAGCTATAGGTATTTCGGCAATAGGCTCGGGTATAGCCGTTGCATCAAGCGGTGCGGCAGCTTTAGGTGCGTTAAGCGAAGATCCGAAAATCTTCGGTAAAGCATTCGTTTTCGTTGGACTGGCTGAAGGTATAGCAATTTACGGCCTTATAGTATCTATCCTTATCCTTAATGCATAAGAGCTAAATTATAAAAAAGACGCTGTTTAACAGGGACGTATTTTTGTCAGACGGCTGGGTGGAGATCAATATGAAAATGTTTATTATTAGTGACAATATTGACACAACAACAGGCTTACGGCTTGCGGGTGTCGAAGGCATCGTGGTAAAAGGTCGGGAGGAAACTCTTGGTGCTTTGGAAAAAGCGATGGCTGATAAAGACATAGGTATTGTCCTTATAACAGAGCTTTTGGCTGAGCTTATTCCTGAGATCATCTCCGACATAAAATTAAACCGATCAAGGCCTCTTATTGTCGAAATTCCGGATCGCCACGGCACAAGACGGCCGCCTGATTTCATTATAAGAAGGGTTAATGAGGCTATCGGATTAAAATTGTAAGTCAGCAGAGGGCGGCGTCCTCGACATCGCATTTAAAAGCTGGAGGTTGGAAGAGTATAATCTTTGCTGTCTGGAAGAGTGCAGAATTCCCCATTATGTCATTATAAGGGAGCGTAGTGGCCGAAGAATCTTTAGACAGCCATCGAGATCGCAAAAGGCCGGTAACAGGAAATATTGAAGAGCAGGAGATCATATGAACAAGATCGAAGAAAAATTCAGTAAATTCTCACATATGGTAATGAAAGAAGCGGACGCAAGAAAAAAAGAAATAATATCGGAGGCTGAGAAGCTGCGCTCTCAGACGATTTCCGAAAATGAAAATGTTTTTTTGAAGAACGCTTATGATAAAATCCGTGATTCTATACTCAAAGTTGAAAAAGAGCATAATGAAGAAATTTCGAAAGCTATTTTATCGGGCAAGCAGGCTCTTTTTTACCGCCGTGAGGAGATTTTGAAATCTGTTTTTACTAATGTAAAAAACAAACTGGCGGATTTTAAACAAAGTGACGATTACAAGAGCTTTATGATAGAAACCATATTGAAAGGTCTGGAAAAAGCAGGCCAGGGAGAGATACAGGTTAATGCCGACAGTGAGGATATTCCTTTAATAGAGGAGATCAGAGCAAAAACCGGGGCGATATTCGAATTGACAGTGAGCGAGGAACATTTGATGGGAGGCTGTCGTATTCGAAACAAGACAAAGGGTTTCCTGCTTGATTTTTCTTTCACTAAAAGCTTAAGTGACGAGAAAGCAGCTTTCCTTGAAAATTACGGGCTTTCTATCGGATAAATTCTAAAACAGTAGGTGGATAAATGGAACACACATCACAAGGTATTATATATGGTATAAACGGGCCTGTTGTAAAGGTTCGAGGCAGGCAGGCCTTTCAGATGCTTGAAATGGTGTTGGTGGGCCATGACAGGCTTATTGGCGAGGTCATAAGAGTATTGGAGAATGAAACTATCGTCCAGGTATATGAGAACACCACAGGGCTTAAACCCGGCGAGCCTGTTGTATCGACCGGCAAGCCTCTCACGGTTAAGCTAGGACCCGGTATCATGGGTAATATATTTGACGGTATTGAAAGACCTCTTGCAAGGATTGCTGACAGTACAGGGATATTTATTAAGCGCGGAAGCATTATGGATAACCTTGACAGAGACAAGCTCTGGGAAGTCAAAATTCTTGCTGAGCCTGGAGATTATGTGAAGCAGGGAGAAATTATTGCTGAAGTTAAGGAAACTGAATCTGTAAACCATAAAATCATGGTGCCTCCGAATATAGAAGGTGAGATAACGGAAGCTGTATGTGACGGTTTATATAACATTGATCAGGTAATTGTAAAAGTTAAGGATGGCAAGCAGATACATAGTCTCACCCTTGTCCAGGAATGGCCTGTCCGGGAGCCCAGACCGTATTGTCACAGGCTTCCTTTGGATATACCCCTTATAACAGGCCAAAGAGTGATTGATACGCTGTTCCCAATGTCCAAAGGCGGAGCAGCGGCCATCCCGGGAGGATTCGGAACGGGGAAAACACTTACTCAACACCAGCTTGCAAAATGGGCAAATGCGGATATCATTGTTTATGTTGGCTGCGGAGAGCGGGGGAATGAAATCACCGAAGTACTTGAGGATTTTCCAAAGCTCATAGATCCCAGAAGCGGAAGACCTTTGATGGAAAGAACAGTGCTTATCGGCAACACATCAAATATGCCTGTCGCCGCCAGGGAAGCCTCGATATATACAGGTATAACTCTTGCCGAGTATTACCGTGATATGGGATATGATGTTGCAGTTATGGCTGATTCGACTTCCCGTTGGGCTGAAGCGCTGAGAGAGATATCGGGGCGTTTGGAGGAAATGCCTGCCGAAGAGGGTTTCCCTGCATATCTTCCATCAAGGCTATCCGAATTCTATGAAAGAGCAGGTCGTGTTGAAAATTATAATGGAACTAAAGGATCGGTATCCATTATAGGGGCAGTATCACCTCAGGGAGGAGATTTTTCCGAGCCTGTGACCCAAAACACCAAACGCTTTATAAGATGTTTTTGGGCTCTTGATAAGGCTTTGGCACATACCCGCCATTATCCGGCAGTGAATTGGATCAACAGCTACAGTGAATACACCGACCGGTTGGAAGACTGGTACAGCGAAAATGCCGACCCTGAATTCATGGACAAGAAAACTGAAATCAGCCGGATCCTCCAGGAAGAAGGCAAGCTTCTGGATATAGTGAAATTAATAGGCAGTGATATCCTGCCTGAGGAACAAAAACTGGTGCTTGAAATGGCAAAGGTAATAAGACAGGGATTCCTGCAGCAAAATGCATACCACGAACAGGATACCTATGTTCCCATTCAGAAGCAATACCTGATGATGGATTCCATATTGAGAGTCGGCACTAAGGCTGCCGGACTGGTTGCTCTGGGCATACCGGTTTCAGTTATCCGAAGATCAGGGGTTTTTGAAGAGCTAATAAGGATGAAATACAATATACCCAATGATGATCTCAATTCATTTGACGGGCTGAACAATAAAACGGAGAGAATACTGGATGAAATAGGATCGGACTACAGAGCCTCCGGAAGGGTGAAAGAAGTATGAATGTAGAATATATGGGGCTAAAAGAGATTTCGGGGCCATTGGTGGTGATTGACGGAGTAAAGGATGCTTCCTTTGAAGAAATGGTCGAAATCACTGTAGGTAAGAATAAAAGACTTGGCCGGATTATCCAGATAGAAGGTGAATTATGCGTAATACAAGTATTTGAAGGTACCAGGGGCATTTCACTCGAGAACACACATACCAGGCTCCTGGGAAAACCTTTAAAAATGCCTCTGTCAATGGAGCTTTTAGGCAGGGTGATGGACGGAAAAGGAAGACCTGTAGATGGGCTGGGTGAGATATATCCTGAGAAAAGCTGGGATGTTAACGGTGAACCGATTAATCCTGTAATGAGGGAGTATCCCAGAAACTTCATACAAACTGGGATTTCATCTATCGACGGGCTTACAACTTTGATCAGGGGCCAAAAGCTGCCTGTCTTTTCGGGCAGCGGACTTTCTCATAATCAACTGGCTGTTCAGATTGTTAAGCAGGCAAAAATAGAAGATACTGAGGGAGCAGGCTTTGCTATAGTGTTTGCGGCAATGGGAGTGAAGCATGATGTTGCCGAATATTTTCGGGAAAGCTTTCAAAAAAGCGGGGTTTTAGACAGAGTTGTCATGTTCTTGAACCTTGCCAATGATCCTGTTGTCGAAAGAATAGTGACCCCGAGGTGTGCGTTGACTGCAGCCGAATATCTGGCTTATGAAAAAAACATGCATGTTCTGGTCATTATGACCGATATGACATCCTACGCCGAAGCCCTGCGTGAAATTTCATCCTCCAAAGGTGAAATTCCTTCAAGAAAAGGATACCCCGGGTATTTATACAGTGATATGGCATCAATTTACGAGCGTGCCGGCATGGTTAAGGGGTGTAGAGGCTCTATTACCCAGATACCCATCCTGACCATGCCAAATGATGATATTACCCACCCTGTCCCTGATTTGACCGGATATATTACAGAAGGCCAGGTTGTATTGGACAGGAGCCTTTCATCCAAAGGGATATATCCGCCAATAAATATATTGCCCTCTCTGTCGCGCCTTATGAAGGACGGTATAGGAGAAGGTCATACCAGGGAAGATCACCCTCAGGTCGCCAACCAGCTCTTTGCATCTTATGCCAGGGTGCAGGAAGTCAAAGCGCTTGCTTCGGTCATCGGCGAAGAAGAATTAAGCGAGATAGACAGGCTGTATATGAATTTCGGACGTGAATTCGAAGAGAATTTCATTGCGCAGGATTTCAGTGAAAACAGAAATATAGACGATACTCTTGATTTAGGCTGGACGCTTTTAAGATTGCTGCCCGTAAGTGAACTTGACCGCCTCTCTCCAGAAATCATAGAGAAATACTATAAAGACGATTCAGAGGATGGTGATTTCTAAACCATGGATATGACGCTGTTTCCAACCAAAGGAAACCTTATAATAGCTAAGAATTCACTGGCCTTATCCCGTCAGGGTTATGAGCTTTTGGATAAAAAGCGAAATATTCTTGTTCGGGAAATGATGAGCATGGTTGATAAAGCAAGAAAGCTGAATGAGGAAATTCTTGATGTCTTTAAACAAGCATATAAAGCCCTTCAGGATGCAAATGTCAGTTTAGGCATTTCTGTCGTTCAGCAAATAGGGTTTGCTGTGCCTGAGGAAGACAGTATACAAATCCGGGAACAGAGCATAATGGGTGTGGAAATACCTATTGTCTCAATCGCCCAAAAGCAGATGCAGGCGGGATACGGTTTTCGTATGACCAATACCGCCCTTGACATAGCAAGACAGAAATTTGAAAAGGCAAAGGTGCTGTCAGCCGAACTTGCTGAGATCGAGAATGCCATATACAGGCTGGCAACAAATATAAGACGCACTTTAAAGCGCACTAACGCACTTAAAAATATAATGATCCCAAAGTTTGAGGATATTGCCTCCACAATAACAAATGTGCTTGAGGAGAAGGACAGGGAAGAGTTTTCACGTCTCAAAATGATAAAACGGGGAAAAGAAAAGCACAGCTGAGTAAAATAGAATTATAAGATTTTTCTTGCCTTAATTCTTTATTGACAAGTGTATAAATGTAATTGTATGATAGTGGTAATCATATAAAAAAGCAATGAAGGAGATTCTGTAGATTTTTTATCCGCATAAGAGAGCCTGTGTTTGGTGAAAACAGGAGAGGTATTTTCTATAGGCATCACTCCGGAGCCCGGTATCTGAAATCTAAAGTAAGATATTGCGTGAGGCCGCGTTACAGGCCAGGGTTTGTCAGAACCTGAAAAGAGGGCTCTATAAAAGCCAAATATGGGTGGTACCACGGGTTATAAGCTCGTCCCTGCAACAGTATTAGCTGTTGCTGGGATGGGCTTTTTTAATTTCAGTGCGCTGCTTACACCAAGCGCACAAACCTTTAATAATGAAGGAGGTAAATGTATGGAGGACAAGATTATTGAGATTGCAGAGCGGATCAGAGGGTTAAGAGAGGATTTTGGCATCTCTGTTGCTGAAATGGCACAGCTTGTTGAGGTTTCGCAGGATGAATACATATGCTATGAGGAAGGGAAACGTGATTTTTCCTTTACCTTCCTGTACAAGGTCGCCAATCGCCTGGGTCTTGATATCAGTGAGCTGGTAACAGGCAGCAGCCCTACTCTTTCGGTTTACACCCATGTAAAAAAGGGAAAAGGACTTTCAATTGAGCGAAGAAAAGGCTTTAAATACTATAGCCTGGCATATCTCTTCAAAAATAGAAATGCCGAGCCGTTCCTCGTAGAGGCTCCTTATGATGAAGCCGCCGATAAGGGTGAAATTTTGCAAAGAAGTCATGACGGGCAAGAGTTTGATTATATTCTAAGCGGTTCGTTAAAGGTTAAAATCGATGATAACGAGTTTATCATGGAAGCCGGAGATTCGGTATATTACGATGCTTCGCACAGGCACGGCATGGTTGCTACAAACGGTGAGACATGTCTGTTTCTGGCAGTGGTGATCAAAGACCAGAACGGGAGGATGGGTTAATGTCTAGGTTGTATAAAGAGTATGTGATAGAAACACTGGATAAAAACGGTAACGTTGAGAAGGTAACATTTAAAAAGGAACCATATTATAACTTTGCTTATGATGTTGTTGACAGGCTTGCAAAAGAAAAACCGGATAAACTGGCAATGGTATGGTGCAATGAAGCAGGGGATGAAAGATTTATCACCTTTAAAGATATGAAAGAAAACAGCGATAAGGCTGCGTCATATTTCCTGAGTCTTGGGATAAAAAAAGGCGATGCGGTGATGCTGATTCTAAAACGCCATTTTGAATGGTGGTATTGTATGATGGCACTCCATAAAATTGGGGCAATAGCCATTCCGGCTACTAATCAGCTAATGACAAAAGATATTGTCTATCGTGTAAATGCTGCCAGCATCAAAGCAGTAGTATGTACCTCCGATGGACATATATCTGACTTGGTCGATGAAGCCCAGCATGAAACCGAGACCCTTAGCATCAAAATTCTTGTCAGAGGAAAGAAGGACGGTTGGTTGAGCTATGAAGATGGAATAGCAGGTGCTCCGGCTTTCGTGGCTCCGACAGGCGAAGACAGACCTAAAGCTGAAGATATAATGCTGATGTATTTTTCTTCAGGTACGACTGGAATGCCCAAAATGGTTGCTCATAATCAGTATTATTCACTTGCACATATTCCCACTGCGGTTTATTGGCATAATGTTGATCCCGAAGGCTTGCACTTAACTGTCGCCGAAACCGGTTGGGGTAAGGCTGTCTGGGGGAAATTATACGGTCAGTGGCTTGCTGAAGCTGCTATATTCACCTTTGATTTTGACCGTTTTAATCCCGATGAGTTGTTGAAAAAGATAGCTAAGTACAAGGTGACCACCTTTTGTGCTCCGCCGACGATTTACAGATTTCTTATTAAAGAGGATCTCACAAAATATGATCTTTCATCTGTAAAATATTGTACAACTGCAGGGGAGGCCCTGAATCCGGAAGTTTTTAACCGGTTCAGGGAATTGACAGGTGTCAGGCTGATGGAAGGCTTTGGACAAACCGAAACCACGCTGTGCCTGATGACCTCCATTTGGATGGAGCCCAAACCCGGATCGATGGGTAAGCCTTCTCCTGGTTATGATATGGATCTTGTAGATGAAAACGGAAAGAGCGTCGATCCCGGAGAAGTCGGAGAGATAGTTTTGAGGCTTGATAAAGAGATTCCTTCCGGCCTTATGCTGGAGTATTACAGGGATGAAGAAAGGACAAGGCAAGCGATGCATGATGGACTATATCATACCGGTGATACTGCCTATAAGGACGAGGACGGATATTACTGGTATGTTGGCAGGACAGATGACATTATAAAATCCTCGGGTTACCGTATTGGACCCTTTGAAGTTGAAAGCGTCATCATGGAGCATAAATCTGTCCTGGAATGTGCTGTGACCGGTGTACCTGATCCTGTGAGAGGCCAGCTTGTAAAAGCTACAATTGTCTTGACAAAGGGATACGAACCTTCCGAGGAGCTGAAAAAAGAAATACAGGAATATGTAAAAACCCATACAGCGCCTTATAAATATCCCCGCATCATAGAGTTTGTACCTGAGCTCCCGAAAACAATCAGCGGCAAGATCCGCCGCACTGAAATTCGCGCCAAGGATCAGAAATGAGCAAGGGGTAA
>JAAYNO010000167.1 GCA_012520855.1 Clostridiaceae bacterium
CAAAATATATAATTTGCTTTTGCATAATGTCATTCCTTTCCTTAGCCACTCAAGTATACATTAACATCAGATTAATAAATAAGAATGTGATGGAGGTCACAAAACAAGACCCGATTTAAGTATATCTGATATATCAAAAATACTTAATAAGCCTGCCAATAAAAATCGTTTGCAGCTTTTTCATTGCAGCCAATACTAAATTAGCACCGGAAGCGGTAAAAGTCAACGTAAAACATATATGTATATCTTATTTTATTTTTTAAGGAGATCCCTTATTTCAGTTAATAATTCCTCTTCTTTTGTAAGCTTTTGTTCTGCAGCCTCTTCCTTTGCTTCTTCTTTTATTTCTTCCTTCCTTCTAAACTTTCCTGCCAATCTGATTACTATGAATATGCTCAATGCTATGAGAAGAAAGTCTAAAACGTTCTGCAGAAACTGTCCGTACATGATTCCTACATAGCCTTCATCACCTTTTATGCCGGAAATCGGATAGCTTAGTCCGGACAAATCAATCTTCCCGGTAACAAGGCTTAACAGAGGCATAATAATGTCATTAACAATGGAGGTGACTATTTTTCCGAACGCACCGCCTATCACCACACCGACAGCCATGTCAATTACATTGCCCTTCATGGCGAAGCTCTTAAAATCCTGAATGAATTTTTTCATGATATCCCCCTCTTAATAAGAAAAATAATACTAATGATATCACAGGTATCTTTTATCAACAAGATTGACACTATTCTTTCAATGTGAAAGAATATTTAATGAAAATAAGCGCATTTTAAGGTGAGGCAGATGGGTAAAAGAAAAAAAAGTAATACAAATAGGCTATTAGTGCTGGTCATAGTACTTGCTGCAGTACTTGCAGGCGTTATATGTTTATATATTAATGTTGTTAAGGATGACCCTGTATTTCAGTTTGTCAAACATTTATTCAGCCCCGATAACGGTGCTGATACGATAAGGTCAAGAAGGACAGCTTCCGATAAACCCTATGATTTAACTGATAATCAGCGATATTATAAAGAATTGGTCAATAAAAACAGTATCAATGTTTTGATCATAGGACCTGACGAGACAAGCGGAAGTTATGACACCCTTATGATCGTCAGCCTGGACGATCGAAATAATACTGTCAAATTAATTAATATACCAAGAGATATATACATAGATTACAGCAACGAATTTAAAAACGATCTTAAAAAAGCATGGCCTAAATATGCATCTTCTAAGGGCATATATAAAATCAATGCTTCCCATGTCCTGGGCAAGCGCGTTGATTACAAGAACGGAGAAGGGCGCTTTAAAAATCCCGAATACGATTTTACAGCCGACATCATTGAAGAAGTATTCAATGTCTATATTGACGACATCGTATTTATTAAACCCTCCAGCTTAAGAAAAATAGTTGATTATTTTGGAGGAGTTGAGATTGATGTTCCGTACCTCATGAAATACTCAGATCCCGTGCAAAATTTGAAGATCGACATTAAAAAAGGCTTACAGACATTAGGCGGCAAGGATGCTGAGGGATTTGTCAGATATCGTCAGGGAGTCGATGAAAAAGGCAAGTATAAAAGCATCGGTGATATAGAACGTAAAAAAAACCAGGTAGCTTTTGTAAAAGCATTTATAAGCCAGCATTTAAATATAAAGAATCTGGGAAAGATTATTACTATATTTAATGACTTGAACTCGTATATTGATTCAAGCGTAAGTAATCCTGAACAAGCCAGCGATTACGGAAAGGTGGCTGAAAAACTATACAGGAATAAGTTTATTCAGGAAAGCGAAGAAATCGAGTGTAAAAGCGTTGATATTGAAGGAATCTATTACCTGGAGCTTCGCAGAAATTAGTCGTTTTTAGTCACTTTATAGCTAAAATAGTCATCTTATTATTGCCTGCTATCTTGGCAGATGTTATAATAGATAGGATTTTTATCAAGGATTGATTGAATAGTATAACTCAAAGGCAGGAGGACATCAAGCAATGGTTTTTAATTTCGACCTACTTATCAAAACACTACCTGACGGTACAAGCATTGCCGAATACATTATCAAGATGCTTATAATGTTTGCTGTGGGCGGAGTACTTATTTATCTTGCGATAAAGAAGGACTACGAGCCTGCATTATTGCTTCCGATAGGATTCGGCGCTATACTGACAAACATTCCATTGACAAGTATAGTTACCAACCCCGAAAATGGCGCATCCGGAATATTCGGTATGCTCTATGACGCTACTATCGCAAATGAACTGTTTCCGGTTTTGATTTTCATCGCGGTCGGCGCTATGATAGACTTTGGCCCTCTATTCCAGACTCCGTTCATGCTCTTCTTCGGAGCTGCGGCTCAGTTTGGAATTTTTGCCACAATGATGGTTGCTCTCTTTCTTGGCTTCGATCTTAAGGAAGCAGGTGCAATAGGCGTAATCGGTGCGGCTGACGGCCCTACAACGATTTATGTTGGAAGCGCCTTTGGTCTTGACAAGAGCATTATGGGGCCACTCACTGTTGCGGCTTATTCATATATGTCAATGGTTCCGATAATACAGCCTCCAGTGATTAAAGCGTTGACCACTAAGAAGGAACGTCAGATCCGCATGGATTTCAAGCAAAGGGAAGTCAGCAGGCTTACCAGGATCCTCTTTCCCATTGTCGTTACTGTCATCGCGGGCATAATCGCTCCTGAAAGCGTAGCCCTGATTGGTGCCCTGATGTTCGGCAATCTGATTCGTGAATGCGGCGTCTTGGGCAGACTTTCCGAAACGGCACAGACCACCCTTGCCAGTCTGGTAACGATTCTTCTTGGTATTACAATAGGAACAACCATGACAGCCAGGGATTTTCTGACCATAAGTACGTTAAAGATCATGGGCATGGGTATTATCGCATTTATATTTGATACTGCAGGCGGAGTATTATTTGCAAAGTTTATCAACCTTTTCAGAAAAGAAAAGATCAATCCCATGGTTGGAGCTGC
>JAAYNO010000168.1 GCA_012520855.1 Clostridiaceae bacterium
TGTCTGATTTTAAACGGCTTCATCCGTCTTTCTCTTACAAAACCTTTTTAGGCGATTCGGCTTTTGATTCTTATGACAACTATAATATGCTTCACAAAGAATTTAAGTTTGAGCGTGTCTGTGTACCGATGAATGCAAGAAATTCCAAAAGTTCCAATGCTCAATTTGATGAAAACGGTACGCCGGTTTGTCCGATTGACCGCTCGTCATTCACTTTTTTAGGTGAATCCGGTGGGAAAAACCGTTCAAAGCGCTTTAAGTGGGTTTGTCCGAAATCCGTTCGTCTAAAAGGCTCTTCCAAAAGAATTTGCACTTGTGAAACTCCATGCACTTCTTCGCCATACGGCAGATGCGTTTATACATATCCCGATAAAAACTTCAGACTTTATCCCGGCATCCCGAGGGGAACCGAGCATTGGGATAATCTTTACCGTCACAGAGTTGTTATTGAACGGACTATCCATACGATGAAAGACACTTTTGTCCTTGACAGCAGAAAATCTCATAATACTGTTACGGCAAAAGCAGATGTTTTCCTTGCCGGTATTGTTCAGCTTGTCACTGTCCTTTTAGCAAACTCCATGCACAAGCCGGAACTTTTCAAGAGCACTCGCAAGCTGATTGCATAAGTTTTCCACAATCTAATACTTTTTCAAAGAACGGCTTTTGTGTCGCTTTAGTTTTTTGCTCCCTTTTTTACTCTTCAAAGGGACTTTTTTCTTTTTCTGCTTCCTTTTTCTTCGCTTTGCTTTGTGCTCGCTTTTTTCTTCGGACTTTTACAATCGACTAATTTATTTTAGTGAGGCTGAGGGTTTGAATGACACTCATGATTTCAGCATCGTCGAACATATCGAACTTGACATGCATATGGGCTGCATTGTTCAATTTCATGACAAATGCATTCAAAATATCCCGAATAGTGTGTAGTGCTGTTATTTCTTCGTCAAGTTCGCTTATGCTTTCTTGAAAGGTTTCAAGTATTTTCAATTGATCCGGATCATTGAAGATCGAAGCAATCTTTTTCAGTGGGATACGCAATTTCCGCAGAGTGATGATCTGTTGCAAACGTCTTACAGCAGGCTCATCATACACTCGATATGAATAATCCTCCTTACGAGTGCTGGGCAATAACCCGATTTCATCATAATATCGAAGCATTCTGGTCGAAACATTAAAAACCTTTGTAACCTCGCTGATTGTCATGAGTTTCACTTCTTCCCCTCCCTCAAAAAGAATTGTAATGGACGACACGATGTCAAAGTCAAGGGATTTAACAGTTTATTTTTTTCTTATAAATATCTTCTTATATAAATTCCAGTCACCTAGCAATGCTGAAAGTCGAGTCCTGTACTTTTTTCCAACGCCAGTAGACCACTGCGGCCACCCACGAACGGGGTATGATTTTACCGAAAAAGGACAGCACCCGATTAAGTATGCCCGGAACATATATGCTTTTTCCTGCTAGCGCACGGTCAATCGTATTGCGGGAAACCCCTTCTAAAGGATTTGTGGTTGCATTCCCCCAGAAGCCTTGAGCTTTGATACTGCACATAGTCTCTTGTGTCGTTACCATGCCTCCAGGACACAACGTAAGTACGTTAACACCCTTACTCTTAAGTTCCTGACGTAGTGAAGTAGCAAGATCCAGCAGAAAACGTTTTGATGCAGCATATGTAGCTTTAAGCGGCATTGGGAACATTGATGCTAGGCTGGACACGAAAACAATGGTAAATGGCTTACGGGGTCTGCGGCGTTTTAAGATAGCATGAGTGATTCGCAGGGTTGCTGCGTTGTTCAGCATGACTATCTTTACAATATTTTCCCTTTCACGCTCCGCAAATCCACCCTCATAATCCAAACCGGCTACATTTAGGAGTATATCAAAACGGATTTCATGCTTATCTATGATTGCAAGCATTTCGTCCACACTTTCTGCATTTGTGAGGTCACAGGCTTTTGTTGTAACCACAACATTAAATTGCCTTTCCAGTCCGCGCTTAATGCAGAGTAAACCATCCTCATTTATATCTGTCAAAAACAGGTTGTACCCGCGGCGTCCACATTCATTGGCAAAAGCACGGCCTAGGCCGCCAGCTGCACCGGTAAGCAGTACGTTCATATCATCTACACCTTTCCATAATGAATGTCGCAAAGGCGTTCACTTAATTCGAACAGGCGGTCAGCATTTTCACTTGTTACCTGTTTACTGTATTTCTTCTCTTTGCAAAGATAATAGTATAGCCCTTCCGGTGTATTTTTCTGCTCACACAGAAATGCGTAAGTTTTAGCCGGAACAGAAGGCGGTACACCATGTCTCTTGCGAAGCGACCATATGAAGTTGACAAGACCACCTGTTTCCTTGTTACCTATATCTGTGTTTACCAGCCCCGGGTCAACAACATACGCACGGATACCGTCCTCTGCATAGCGGTCGTTTAGGCCTTTGGCAAACAACATGTTGCATAGTTTTGACTGTTTATATGCTGTGAGCGGATTATACCTGTGGCACAGCATTATGTTGTCCCAACGTACCTTGATACCCTTATGAGATTGACTGCCTGTCATTATTATACGTCCATTCGCTTTTTTCAAAGCCGGCAGAAGTTTATGTGTAAGCAAAAAGCCTGCAAGGTGGTTGAGTGCGAATTGTTGTTCATAGCCCTCGTCAGTAGTCATATACCAACTTCGTACACAGCCTGCATTGTTGATTAGAGCATACAGCTCACCATTACATTTTTCATTGAGGTATGAGGTAATCTCCTCTGCAACACGGACAACTTCACGCTGCTGCATCAAGTCAGCCAGAAAGTAAGTACATTTGGCATTCGGGTTTTCGGATAATATCCTTTCTTTAGCTTTATTGCAATTGGACTCACTTCGGGCAACCCCGAGTATATTAAATCCCTGTCGGGTCAATGCAAGTGCAGTTTCCAGCCCGATGCCGGAAGAAGCTCCAGTGATAACTATGGTATTCATTTCTAACTCCTAAGTCAATTTGCAACATTGTATCCAAACCAGCCCCAAGCATGCCAAAACTCCAAGGCTCCTGATGAAATCATAGATATTATCATTCCAAGGACAAAGCATGTGGTAAACACCACCAGTGTAAACAACGCAACAGTGCGAATGCGTCTATTGATTTTTGCTGGTAGCCGCGGGTTTATGCCAAGGGATGGGAGTACTGCCCTACCGGAAGCAGCTGCAATTGTGTTTTGATGGAAGCGACTGTAGGAACGCATGAGCTGGCGAATGAGTGCGGCGAAATAGATACAACCCGCGGCTGATAGCACAGAAAGTGCAGCAAAAGACAAGCCGAACACCACACCAGGCAAGTGGGGTATGTGCGGAATTATTGACCAGGGGCTGATATTGCCAATCAAACAAACTGCAATCACCGCGTTGCTAATAGAAAAGGCTGCCATGATCAGCTCCCAAGCCATAAGCAAAACGAAGAAAGCTCCTACAAAAAAGTCAATAAAGCACAGCCCTATAACTGTAGTTACTTTCCTGCCACCACCCTTTTTATCATCCCCATCGCTTTCAAAATGGGAAGCAATTATGGCAGGATCACCCAACTTAGCAGCAATCTCCTCCTCAGAGAAACCATCTGCCATCTTAAAAGCAAAGTGCTGTTCGTATTCATCTACAATGTCGTCAGAATCAGAAATATTGTTCTTTTTAAGTTCATCAGCAAGTTTTGACAGAAATTCATTCTTTGTCATTACTATCATCCTCCAATAAGGTTTCTACCCTTTTAGCAAAATCAAGATATGATGCCCGTTCTTTTTCATACGTCTCTCGACCTAGGGACGTAAGCGAATAGTACTTGCGAGGAGGTCCCCCGCTTTCTTCTTGCATATAAGTAGTCAATATGCCTTCTTTTTTTAACTTTCTCAAGATTGGATAAACTGTACCATCTGCTATATCAATATGGTTTGACAAGTATTCGGATATTTCATATCCATAGCAATCGCGTTTTCTAAGCAGCGATAGAACACACAGTTCCAGTACACCCTTTTTGTATTGTATATTCACATACTTCCTCCCTCGTTAATAGTCAGTAGGATGTGTTGTCTACTATTGAATTATATTCACTAGTAGATTAAATGTCAATAGCCTTTTCAAAAATTTTTATCTATTTGCAACCCGCCTGTAGGATGCTAGGTATAGGAGCAGTTTGTGATGCTGCCTTAGGAGCTGGTGCTGTTTCGAAATGCTGTAAATGTGTTTACGCAAAGAAGTGCAAATGAAAATACAGGATGCTCCTTTGCTCGCAGCCCTACAGCGGACTTATTACACCTAACTGCGAGCGATGCGTGAAGCACCTAATAGAAGCACCTAATAATAGGACACTCTACGAAACTATGACATAGAGTGTCCTGTGTATTATACGAAAATACATTGAGATGTTTTCAAAGCATCCGTCCATTCCAGACGATTCCCAAGCATCATATTTATATTCCGTACTGTTTAGTATAAAAAATATGATATGGCTGATAGTTAGGCATTGTTTTGCATAATATCTACGCTACCTTGCTTCTCACTATCAGGTTTATTGAGCTGTGATAGTATGATTGCAGCAAAAACAAACAATGAACCCAAAAGTTCACGCGCCGTAAGATCTTGACCTAGTATTATCCAGCCTGCAAGCGCAGCAAAAACCGACTCCAAGCTAAAAATAAGGGAGGCCACAACCGGGGGAATGTTCTTTTGCGCTACTATCTGTAAAGTATATGCTACTCCGCTTGATAAGACTCCAGCATATACAATTGGTTGCCACGCAGATGCTATGACCTTTATGTCCGGTGATTCAGTTATAAGCATAGGTATTGCACTGACAGCGGCACAGACGAAAAACTGAATGCATGACATTCGCACAGCATCAACCTTTGGAGCAAAGTGATCGATGATAAGAATATGCAAAGAAAATACGATTGCACAGAGAAATATCAAAAAATCACCTATGTTGATTACGAAGCTCTCATTCATACATAAAAAGTACATCCCTACAGTTGCAATAACGACACTTGCCCATACCATCTTAGACACGCGTCTGCCAGCATATAGCCCAAATAGCGGGATAATAACTATGTAAAGTGCCGATATAAATCCCGCTTTACCAACCGATGTATAAACTATTCCTATTTGCTGCAATGCGCTCGCTATTGCCAGTACAGTTCCGCATAACAATCCACCTTTGAGGAGAGTCTTGCGGGCTTCCTTATCCTTGGTTCCCCAAATGGATAGTGGTTTTCCTGCAGTCTTATCTAAGATGAGGATACATGGAATAAGTACTGTACCGCCTAAAACCGACCGCGCTGTATTAAAAGTGAACGGCCCTACGAATTCCATTCCTACACTTTGAGCTACAAATGCAACTCCCCAAATAAGGGCAGCAAAGACCAAAATAAAAGCACTTCCGATTCTCTTAAATTTCATTGTTTCTAGACAAAAATAAAGACAAGGAGACTGTCTTTGTCTTACACCTTCCTCGCATTATATAGTAGTAGTTCTTTTATGACCCTCTTTAGGGACACATGTTACACGTTGCTCTCTTCTCTATTCCAAAGTGTTCAGAGACGATGGCGTTTAATTGCTTGGCGATATCTGTGAAATCACAATTCAGATCCAATGTCTTAACGGTTATTTTGTTTCCGCTCATAAGATACTGATTGTCCGGAAAGACTTCCTCATCGGTTTTGGCATAAAGCAACATTCCTGAAACCTCATGAGACTTATCTGCCAACTCGTAATCCTTGTTCTTCACATATGCAAAAATCTGATACAAGTTGCCGGAATGGAGCGTGTGCTTACCAAACTGCGATTGAGCCGTATGCGTGTAATACTTCGCATCTATAATCAACACCCTATTACCATAAGTTAGCATGATATCAGTATTCATTTCCGGCAACATCGTCCCATTACCATCATCCAGCTGCCATGGTATTTTAGAAGCATTTGCTGTAATTTCCGGGAACTCTTTACGATAATATTCCAATATAAATTTCTCGTAAAGACGATGCATCCGCTGCTCATCTAAAAAGTCCATAAGTCTTATGCTGCCATCAGAATTTGTCTGAAGCAACCCCTTTACCACCAGATAGCAAACAGAAATGAGCAATCGGTAGGTTTGGTTGTTCCGATTATACTGTATATTCCAATTCACGCTATACAGGTCAATTGGTTCAACATCTAAAAAAAACACCATGAGCTTTCGAAGTTCCTTTTTCCGGGTCTTTGAGATATCAGACTTCAGTAGAAGCTCCACAGTTGCTTTGATGATTCGATTCATTGTACCATTAACGGAGAAATCATCGTAGGTGCAAACCATCTGTTTTTTCAGTATGGCTTGTGTTTTGATCGACTCGGCAATATCCAACTTTCCACGAAGAGCCGACAGTGCTTCTGTCTGCGGTATGTATTCTTTGCCAAGCCCTCGCTTGATCTGAATAGCGATACCTTTTGCCAGTATTGCGGCCATAAGCTCCGCAGTATTATGAAATCGTTCTGTGGCAATATTCTTGTAGCCCTGCGCATTCAATACCTGAAACGCATAGGACAGCATATAGTAGACATTTTGTATTGGTATCACTTAATGGCACTCCTTAGATTATTGCTCCAATCCTTAACCTTCAACGGCTCGTCAAACCAATATTCCTTCAATAGTGGGATCAGTTCAAATTCCACGATCCTTGACAAGCATCGGTCATCCATCTTCTCAGCTGTCAGATTGCAGAAATAGCTATGGCCAATACAGAAGCCGTCACCGAGAGATTCATCTGCTGAAATCACATTGTTTAGATTCTCAACACAGCTTATAAGACGATTAAATTTCTCGTTGTTGATTCCCATACGATACTTACGGAAACCCTCCGTTTCAAATCCCGGTCTGATTTCAAAGAAGGCAAACCTTCTGCGGAGAGCATAATCCAACATTGCCAAGCTACGGTCAGCGGTATTCATCATGCCGATGATATATACATTCTCCGGTACAGCAAACTTCTCATCCGAATACAGCAGCTGCAGGGAAATTCCACGCTTATCATTCTCTATCAGCATGAATAACTCACCAAAAATCTTACTCAAATTACCGCGATTTATTTCGTCAATAATGAAGAAATAATCATTGCCGGTATCAATCTCTGCCTTTTTACAAAAATTGTAGAAAGTACCCTTCTTCAACTCAAAACCGGTAGCGGAAGGGCGGAATCCCATTATAAAGTCCTCATAGGAGTAGCTTTGGTGAAACTGTACCATCATGACACGGTCAATATCTTTTACTCCCATGATAGAGTAGGCCAGCCTTTTTGCAGCAAAGGTCTTTCCCACACCTGGGGCACCCTGCAGAATAACATTTTTCTTGCTTTGCAGAATGTCTACCAGACGATCATAGTCCTCTTCCGGCATAAACACTTCCTCAAGAAAATCTCCCGGAGTATATAAAGGATAGCTCCTTTCTTCTTCTTCGACATCCTCCTCTGATTGATCTTCAAAAATAGCTTTTAGCTTTTCTACATATTCTGTGTAGGCCGTTATATCTGTTAAAGTTTTCATCACAGCTTGGCCCGGATGAGACCATTCGCCATTGTGCGTCCAATCTACCCTACGAATATGTCTGTATCCATCAGAGCGTTTTTCATCATACACATAGTCTGAAACCACAACGCCGCGCCCAACAAGTTGGTACATTCCTTTTTTAGCAAAGACGATATCCCCAATTTTCATCTCATTAGCAAACTGCCAAGTTGCGTGAGCTGCATTTTTATACGTAAGACTCGGGTCATAGGTTTCTTTCATCTTGGACTTCATCTGATCCTTTGTTGAGAAAGTTTTCAAGTCACCAATTTCTCCCCAACCTATTGCCATGATTCCCGAGTTGTAAAACTCATCCCACATCACAGCTTTGTCTCCGGGAGAATAAATCCAGTAATGTATTGTGTCTACATCTTCATCTGCTAGAGCTGAACTGGTAACACTTCTGGTTGTGTTGGCACTTGCGGCACGTTGCTCCTGATTTACCTGCTCAGAATAGCGCCATGCTTCATGTGACAACTCCTTGAAATCTCTTAATGAGCTCTGTTTGCTCTGCAGGAACGCTCTCAGCTTTTCCGTAATATCAAAATATTTGGACGCAGGTATCTTTGCTTTAATTTCGGGCAAACCGGCAACGATCCTTTCCGGCAACTTGCCGGATTTGTAAATATACCACTCGTTCCTGCTATCAAGGTTTAAAAATACATCCGGAGCTATCCAATAGAGCCCCATCGTAATTTTACTGTTTCCGTTGCCTTTGCGCTGAATAACCAAATCGAAGAATTTGGAGAGCTCCAAACGATTTTTAGCCGTTGGATCTTCGGCATACGCCAATGCTTTTGCAAAAAACTCCCAGAGGTTTTCAATGTCATCGTTGCCTCTTTGATCTATAAAAGAGTAAAATGTTGCGTTCTGATTATTAAGCACAGGAATGCTGTCAAACGCTGTCGGGATAGGGGCTTTGATAGCCAGCTTCTTTGAAATAGCAGTTATGATCTTTACCCTGTTGGATTCCTTCATTGAACTCTTGTTGAACAAGCCAAAAAAGGTAAACGGGTCAATGTCCACTATTTTATTGTCCTTCTCAAGAGTCGGCATATTGATGCCCGTCTCCTTATAGATGCTTTTAACTATTTCCACTAATCTTGGCCGGTTTTCTCTATAATCTAACAGTTTGTAAGCACATTCCTTATAGAATTGCACCCAATCAAATTGTGCCATTTTTGACCCCCTCATTAAATCCATATCTATTTCCAGTGTATTATAACATACAGGCTCTGCTTATTATCACACCTATATTAACACAGATCCGCAATGATTTCTTCAATCTCAATCCCGAGATCTCACTGCTATCTTTGACCATGGCTTTGTAAGCATTGCAACAACCGGAAATTCCCTGCCAAAATGATCGCCCTGATATTATAATCTCCCGCCGCAATAGGGGCAGTAACTGAATTGTCCAGGCACATCTATTTTGCAATCTAAGCAATACTTTAATGGAGAGCGAGTATAAACCCGCCTTAGATTTTCCTGTTTGATTTCAATGTCAGGATTTTTCTCGAACTTCTTCCCAACGACAGGGTCCAACTCAAAAAGACTGCCACAGCATGGAGTTCCCACAAAATACTTGACATTCCACCTAATAGTGGGTATGAAAAAAAGGTGTAAGTATCTGTACGACTTACGAACTTCATACCTGGTTAATCCTTCACAGGCAGGACATATAGCTAAGTTATAAGTTCCTATATGTTTTTCTTTGTCCTTTACACCAAAGACTGCTACAAAGAACATACGATCCACTCTATTCCTCAAATATTATTCATATTTAATAATATAAGCTATCAAAACAAATATCAACTAAATAATAAAAAGCAAACAACCATTGTGAGAAATCTGGTGATTTGGTATCTGATCCAAACTTACAGAAAGGTCTCACATGGTTGTTCATTTATCTTATTAACTTTGACAGCTGTATTTGTTTATGAATTTGGATCCAAAACATCTCTCAACGCATCGCCGAAGAGGTTGAACCCAAGCACCACTACCATTATCATAAGCCCGGGGAAAAATGAAACCCAAGGGGCCATATCAAGTAACCCCTTGCCGTTGTTCAAAATCACTCCCCAACTTGGTATTGGAGGCTGAGCGCCAAGCCCCAAAAAGCTCAAAGACGCTTCGATAACAATGGCCTTTGGCAGCTCCAAGGTCGCCATCACCACCACCGGTGTCAACGCATTGGGAAGGATATGTCCAAAAATGATCCTAAAATCGCTCATGCCAAGGACTCGGGCAGCTTCAATGAACTCCCGCTGCTTAAGCGACAGGAATTGTCCCCTGACCACCCTGCAATATCCTGACCAGCTGGCCAAAGCAATGGCTATTATGACATTTTGAACTCCCCTGCCTAATGCAGCAATGAACGCAATCGCCAGAAGTGTTGTAGGGAACGACCAAGCTATATCGGTTATGGATGTGATGATGTAGTCAACAACTCCGCCATAATATCCCGCAATAGCGCCTAACACTGTGCCGATTACCAACGAAAAGGCAACAGCTACAAGAGCAACTTCAAGGGATATTCGAGAACCATGGACTATTCTTGTGAATATGTCCCTTCCAAACTCGTCCGTTCCAAATATATGTTTCCACGAGGGCGCCTGCAGTACTGAGTCAATATCCGGGCTGTCATAGTCATAAGTGGTTAGCCACGGCGCAAACACAGCCGTGAATATAAACAGAA
>JAAYNO010000169.1 GCA_012520855.1 Clostridiaceae bacterium
CCTTACATCGGTTTTCACTCTGATTTTGTCAGATTATTTACTGAAACCTGTCAAATCGCTGCAGGATACCGCTAAAAAAATAATGGAAGGGGACTATTCAGCACGGACGAATATAAAAACCAATGATAAGATAGGCATGACAGCCGAAGCATTCGACAAGATGGCCGAGAGCATTGAAAACTGGGGAAAAGAAAGTGCCGGAATAATAGCAAGCCTTTCACATGAAATCAAAACACCTCTGAATGTAATTTTTTCTTCAGTTCAGCTCATTGACAGTTACAGAAACAATCTGGATTCCTCCGATTACAAGAAGAAGGTGTCCGTCCAGATCAATATCATACGCCAAAACTGTTACAGAATGATGAGACTGACCAATAATCTGCTCGACATATGCCGTCATGGCAGCGGATACCTTAAGGCAAAAATGGCCAATTATGATATAGTCGAACTGGCAAAAGACATAACTCTATCAGTAAAAAGATATGCTGAATCGAAAGGCATAACCCTGATCTTTGAAACCGAAATGGAGAAAAAAATAATAGCCTGCGACCCGGACATGATAGAAAGGATATTGCTGAACCTTATTTCCAATGCGATCAAATTCACTGACAAAAACGGGATCATAAAGGTCAAGCTTTCCGGTGACAATGACAATGTGATTCTGACAGTCAAAGATACCGGTGTTGGAATACCAAAGGATAAGCTTAGCAAGATTTTTGAAATATTCAATAAAGACGATAGCCTTGTACGGAACAGAGAAGGCACAGGATTAGGATTGTACCTTGTAAAAGCATTTGTAGAAGCCCATGGAGGCAAGATACAGGTCAATAGTGAAAGATCAGTAGGAAGCGAATTCTGTGTATATTTGCCCGCAAAGGTCCTGAACCAGTCTTTATACCATTCTGTAGCCGAGCCCGAAAGCAAATACAAGTACACAACGTCGTATAACGGTGTCCATCGTGTAAATATCGAGTTTTCTGATATCTATTCCGGTTTCGAAAAAGAAACTTCCTGACAAAAGTATTAAAATTAATGTATTTAATACTTATGCATTTGATGTATAAAAAATTGATTCAAGGTAATATATCTGATATAATACTTCTAAAATTACTCAAGCTCAAATTTGATTTATGTGGTCTATACATAGGTTATCGGAAGAGTTTGTGCAAGTTATCGAACGAGGGGGAATTGATATGAAAGACTATAGTTGTGAAAATATACGCAACATATGTCTGCTGGGACATGGCAATGCGGGAAAGACAACGCTTGCCGAAGCAATGTTAAATTTAACCGGAGCAACAGACCGTTTCGGAAGTGTTGTCGATGGAAATACTGTTATGGACTATGATCCTGAAGAAATTAAAAGAAAATTTTCAATTTCAACTGCTCTTGCTCCAGTAGAATGGAAAGACAAAAAAATCAATATCATTGATACACCTGGTTATTTCGATTTTGTCGGCGAAATGCTCGAAGGGCTTAGTGTAGCCGACGGCGCAATTATTTTAGCAGGCGGAAAAGATGGTCTTCAGGTAGGGACCGAGAAGGCCTGGACGGCGGTAAATGAAAGAAAAATCCCAAGAATGTTCGCAATAAGCAAGCTTGACGAAGAAAACGCCGATTTTTCAAAGGTATTCAATCAATTAAAGGAAAAGTTCGGAAATAGTGTCATAGTGCTTCAATTCCCAATTATAGAGGATGGTAAAGTTAAGGGAATAGTAGATGTTCCCCAAATGAAAGCTGTCTATATTAACGGCAAGAATATAACCTATGGTGAAATTCCTGCGGATTTGGCCAGTGAAGCCGAAGCCTATAAAGAAGGTATTAACGAAGCAGTGGCCGAAACCGATGAAGACCTTATGGAAAAGTATTTTTCCGGGGATCCCTTCACCGAGGATGAAATAGAAAAAGGAATCAAAAACGGTACGACAACCGGACAAATCGCTCCGGTCCTGAGCGTGGCTTCAATACAAAAGGCTGGCATCAGTCTTCTAATGGATGCTATCGTCAAATATATGCCGGCACATTGTGAGAAAGAAACAGTAAAGGTTTTGAAGGCTTCGACAAAAGAACCTGTCGAGATAAAAACAGGAGAAAAAGAGCCTGTTGTAGTTCATGTATTCAAGACCATAGCCGACCCATTTGTAGGTAAGATCTCATTTATCAAGATCATATCCGGTACACTTATGCCTGACAGCAGCTTATATAATGTTAATAAAGAAAAGGCTGAAAAAATATCAAGTGTTTTTATAATGAAGGGTAAGCAGCAAATAAGTGTCAACAAGCTTGCAGCAGGCGACATTGGAGCTGTTGCGAAGCTGTCTGTAACAGATACAAATGACACTCTTGCAACCAAGGATAATGCGGTATTGGTTGAACCAATCGAATTCCCGGAGCCTATGCTTGGGATGGCTATCAGACCGAAAGCCAAAGGTGATGAAGATAAGATAGGAAATGGTCTAAGCAGGCTTTTGGAAGAAGATCCAACCTTCAAAATGGTGCTTAACACCGAAACAAAGCAGACCATCATTTATGGTGTGGGAGATCAGCATCTTGATGTAATAACGAGTAAGCTGAAAAATAAATTCAAGGTCGACGTTGATCTTGTAGATCCAATAATTCCTTACCGTGAAACTATTAAGAAGAAGGTCAAGGTTGAAGGTAAGCATAAGAAACAGAGCGGTGGTCACGGTCAGTTCGGAGATGTATGGATTGAGTTTGAACCCGGACCGACAGAAGATCTGGTATTCGAAGAAAAGATATTCGGCGGCGCTGTTCCCAAGCAGTATTTCCCTGCTGTTGAGAAAGGCTTGAGAGAAAGTATGCAAAAGGGTGTACTGGCCGGATACCCGGTGGTAAATCTTAAGGCTACTTTGGTCGATGGCAAATACCATGAAGTTGACTCTTCGGAAATGGCGTTTAAAATTGCCGCGAGCCTGGCATACAAGGAAGGCATGAAACAGGCAGGACCGGTCATATTGGAGCCGATTTGCCGCGTAGAGGTCTATATTCCCGATGATTATATGGGAGATATTATCGGAGATCTGAACAAACGCAGAGGCAGAGTACTGGGTATGAATCCCCATTCGCATGGAATACAGCAGGTTGTTGCAGAGGTTCCACAGGCTGAAATGTTCAGATACGCTACGGATCTTCGTTCGATGACTCAGGGCAGAGGTTCCTTCAGTATGAAGTTCGAACGCTACGAGGAAGCTCCTCCAATGGTTGCCGAAAAGGTCATAGCCGAAGCAGCCAGAAACAAAGATGGGGACGAAGAGTAAAATATCAAAAGTTAAACAAAATATACAAAGAGGCTGTCTATGGGCAGCCTCTTTTGAGTATCAGGGATGAGTATCGGGGACGGTCCTTCTTACTCATTTTCATTCTCTAACCTCTTACCTCTTGCTTCCATCCTCTATATATGGTGGGTTGCGAAAGAAGCGGGAATATTATATAATAGTCAGGGATAGTCAAATTATTTTAGAGGTGATATTATGGCAAGACTCAGTGATATAATAGAAGCCTTTTTGAAGACGCTGATAAATGAAGAAGAGGGAGCCGTGGAAATACAGAGAAATGAGCTTGCCAACAAGTTCAACTGTGTTCCCTCACAGATCAATTATGTTATTTCCACGCGCTTTACTGCAGATAAGGGTTATTATGTCGAAAGCCGCCGGGGAGGCGGAGGTTATATAAGCATAAAAAGAGTTAATACCGAATCAGCAGGAGAATATCTGATGCATATAATAACCTCAATAGGAAACAAGATTTCTCAGCTTACTTCAGAGGTATTTATCAATAACTTTGTTGATTATAATATAATAGATGATCGTGAAGCTATGCTCATGAAAGCAGCTACATCAGATAAGGTTCTTATAGATATCCCCGTTGAGAAAAGGGATGAGGTCAGAGCCACTGTTCTTAAGCATATGCTGATGAGCTTAACGGTGCTTTAACGGAGGTGAATATTATGCCGCTTTGTCAAATTTGCAAGCAGAGAGAAGCCGCGGTATATTTTACCAGAATATTAAATGGATTTAAAACAAAAATGTACGTATGCAGACAGTGCGCCGGTCAGGAAGGGCTAAAGATAGATTTGAATTCGCTGCTCACAGGACTTCTGGCAATACAGAATGCAGAAATAGAAGAGGGAAGAGAGCTTTCCTGCGACAGATGTGGAATGACTATAGACGAATTCAATAACACCGGCAGAATGGGCTGCAGCAAATGCTATGAGGTATTTTTTGAGCCTATGCAGGTTCTTCTTAACAGGATACAGGGAAACACCCATCATTGCGGGAAAAATCCCAATAAAGCCGGATCAAGGCAAACTAACGAGCTTCAAATCGTACAGCTTAAGCAGGAGCTTGCCGATTGCATCAGAAATGAGGCTTATGAAAGGGCTGCCGAGATACGTGACAAAATTAAGGCACTGCAAATGGAAAAGGGGTGTAGCTTATGAGCAAATGGTATATTGACGCAGGCCCCGATTCCGATATCGTAGTTTCCAGCAGAGTTCGTCTGGCGAGAAATTTCAAGAACTATCCTTTTCCCAAAAGGAGCACCAGGGAGGATCAGGAAAACATAATAAAGGAGACGAATGAAGCTTTGTTCAAAGGTAATCCTGAGCTTAGAGATAACCTGTCCCTTATTATGTTTAGAGATATACCTCCAATTGAGCGCCAGATATTGGTAGAAAAGCATCTGGTCAGTAAAGAGCTTGCTGAGAGCAGTCTTGTGGTCGGAGCTTTAATAAGCGACGATGAGCAGATAAGTATAATGCTCAATGAAGAGGATCATTTAAGGATACAGTGCCTTGCCTCCGGCATGCAGCTTGAGAAAGTATTCGATCTGTGTAATTCTCTGGATGATATTATTTCCGAAAGAATCGAGTATGCTTTTGATGAATCGATAGGATATCTTACCAGTTGCCCGACAAATGTGGGCACTGCGGTCAGAGCTTCTTTGATGCTTCATCTGCCCGCTCTTACCATGACAGGTTATATTAAAACCGTTCTGGAATCCTGCGGGAAATTAGGTCTGGCAGTAAGAGGGCTGTACGGTGAAAATACCGAAGCTCATGGCAACATGTATCAGCTTTCAAACCAGATAACATTGGGCAGGAGCGAGATAGATATAGTCTTGAGCATAAAAAACATAGGCATTCAGATTATTGAACAGGAAAGACTTTTAAGATCGGAGCTTTTAAAAAGAAACACCAAAAGGTTGGAAGACCGGATCATGAGATCTTATGGGATCCTGCGTTATACCAGGATACTGACATCGGAAGAAGCGCTGAAAAGGCTGTCGGATATACGCCTTGGCATTAATCTGGGGCTTATTGACGAGCTCTCTGAGACGGATGTAAATGAAATGATACTAAATATCCAGCCGGGAAGCCTTCAAAAGTATGCCGGTAAGATTCTGAAGCCTGATGACAGGGATAGTATGAGAGCCGAATATGTAAGAAAAAAAATAGAGGAAAAAGCAAAATCCGGGTAAGTATATAATCATAAAGATATATGAAGCAAAACGCTATAAAGAGGTGAAATACATGATATACGGAAAATTCACAAAAAAAGCGGAAGCCGCGCTGATGTTAGCGAAAGAATGCGCAACGGCTCTTGGCCATTCCTATATAGGTACAGAACATATTCTTTGGGGACTTGCCAGAGAAGGCACAGGAATAGCTGCAAGCGTCCTTTCTGCAAATGGAGTGACCGAAGAACGTATTAAACAAAAAATTCTGGAGCTTGTAGGCAGTGGGGACAGCCCGGCAGCGAACATATCATATACTCCAAGAACTAAGCGGGTCTTAGAGCTCAGCTATGCTGAGGCAAGGCGAATGGGTCAGAACTATATCGGTACAGAGCATCTGCTGATTGCCATAATGCGTGAAGGTGAGAGCGTTGCAGTCAGGATTATGATCGACTTGGGCAATGATATCCGTAAACTGTATGAAAATGTATTGTCCATGCTGAGCGAGGATACCCCCATGGCTGCCGTTCAGGCAAAACCACAGGCAACTGATGTGGATACTCCTACACTGGATCAGTTTGGCCGGGATTTGACATCAATGGTCCAGGAAGGGAAGGTCGATCCGGTCATAGGCAGGGATAAAGAAATAGAGCGGGTGATCCAGATACTGAGCAGAAGGACAAAGAACAACCCCTGCTTAATAGGTGAGCCGGGAGTAGGCAAAACTGCGATTTGCGAAGGCCTTGCTCATAAGATAATTGAGGGAAATGTGCCTGAGACTTTAAAGAACAAGCGTGTTGTGACCCTTGATTTGTCTTCGATGGTAGCCGGTGCAAAATACAGGGGTGAATTTGAGGACAGGCTTAAGAAATCTATAGAAGAAATCAGAAACGCCGGCAATGTAATTCTTTTCATAGATGAACTTCACACAATCGTGGGAGCCGGAGCCGCAGAAGGGGCAATCGATGCAGCTAATATTCTAAAGCCTCTGCTGGCAAGAGGTGAGATCCAGATAATAGGGGCGACCACTCTCGACGAATACAGAAAGCATATAGAGAAGGATGCGGCACTTGAACGAAGATTCCAGCCTATCAATGTATCAGAGCCTACCCAGGAGGAAGCGATACAAATACTCTTTGGGATACGGGACAAATATGAAGCCCATCACCAGGTGAAGATCACCGATAAGGCTATCGAAGCCGCAGTAAAACTATCTACAAGATATATAAACGACAGATTTTTGCCGGACAAGGCTATTGATCTGATCGATGAGGCATCAAGCAAGGTAAGACTAAAGAGCTTTACTGCTCCTTCCGAATTGAAGGATTTAGAGCGCAAAATAGAAGAGATCCACAAAATGAAGGAAGACGCCATCGTGAGCCAGGAGTTCGAAAAAGCAGCTTCGCTGAGGGATGAGGAGAACAAACTCAAAGAAGAGCTGACTAAGAAGAAAGAAGCCTGGCAGATGGAGAATTCAAAAAATACACAGGTCGTTTCAGAGGATGAAATTGCTGATATTATCGGTTCCTGGACAGGAATACCCGTAAGCCGTCTGGCTCAGGAGGAAACCGAACGTCTTAAAAATCTGGAAGCGGAGCTTCACAAAAGGGTAATAGGTCAGGAAGACGCAGTAAGTGCGGTTGCCCGCGCAATAAGACGAGGAAGGGTCGGCTTGAAGGATCCCAGGCGTCCTGTGGGCTCATTTATATTTTCCGGACCTACCGGTGTGGGGAAAACAGAGCTGTCTAAAGCTCTTGCAGAAGCGCTGTTCGGTGACGAAAGCCTGATGATCCGGATCGATATGTCTGAATATATGGAAAAACACAGTGTTTCAAGACTGGTAGGATCCCCTCCCGGTTATGTGGGTTATGACGAGGGCGGGCAATTGACCGAAAAAGTCCGAAGAAAACCTTATGCGGTAGTTCTGTTTGACGAAATTGAAAAAGCCCATCCCGATGTTTTTAACATGCTTCTTCAAATACTGGACGACGGCAGGCTGACTGATTCGACCGGAAGAGTTGTTGACTTTAGAAATACGGTTATTATCATGACATCAAATGTCGGCGCCCGTGATATAGTCGAACCTAAAAAGCTCGGATTCGGGGCAGCCGAGGAGAATGCCGCAAGAGACTATGAAGACATGAAAAAGAATGTCATGACAGAGCTGAAAAAAACCTTCCGCCCTGAGTTTATAAACCGTGTGGATGAGATCATAGTGTTCCATCCGCTGAGCAGAGAAGAAATCAAGCGTATAGGAACATTGATGCTCAATGAGACTGCCAGGAGGATGGAGCAAAACGATATAAAAGTTTTCTTTACCGAAGAGGTCAAGGATTATCTGGCTGAGAAAGGCTATGATAAAGTTTACGGCGCCAGGCCTCTAAAGAGAACGATCCAGGAGCAGATAGAGGATAAGCTGGCAGAGGCCATACTGGATAACAGCGTCAAGGAAGGAGATAAAGTGACCATTTCCTTCGAGGACGGTAAGATCAAAATATTGCCTTCATAATCAAAAATGGGACGGTAGATGAAATAAAGAGAGAAAACGAGAAAAAAAG
>JAAYNO010000170.1 GCA_012520855.1 Clostridiaceae bacterium
GCCCAGCACTAAGGGTGGGCTACATTTACTTTTCTCTTGATTTCCGTACATATGTTCGATATAATTATTCAGACGGATTGTTATGATCATTACTTTGGGTTACAATAATAAAATGACCCCAAGGTTGAACAGAACAGGCTGATTAAGCTTTTATCAGGAAGAAGAATATATGAGAGATAAAATATATATAAAAGGTGCGTGCGAGCATAACCTTAAGAACATTGACGTTGAAATACCAAGAGATAAATTGGTCGTTATCACAGGTCTAAGTGGTTCGGGAAAGTCCTCCCTGGCATTTGACACGATCTATGCCGAAGGCCAGAGGCGATATATGGAATCCCTGTCCTCATACGCAAGACAATTCCTGGGTCTCATGGAAAAGCCCAATGTGGAATTCATTGACGGGCTTTCGCCTGCCATATCCATCGACCAGCGTACAACCTCCAAAAACCCTCGATCTACAGTGGGAACAGTGACCGAAATATATGATTATTTCAGGCTTCTGTTTGCCAGGATAGGAATACCCCATTGTCCGCAATGCGGTAAAGTCATTGCCCAGCAGACCGTAGATCAGATGGTGGATTCTGTTTTAGCTCTTGAGGAAGGGACCCGGATCCAGATTCTCGCTCCGGTGGTGCGCGGGCGTAAAGGTGAGTATACAAAGCTAATCCAGGACGCCAGAAAGAATGGCTATGTCCGTATACGTATCGACGGCGAGGTAATGGATATAAATGATGAGATCAAACTGGATAAAAACCGCAAGCACACGATTGAAATAGTTGTGGACAGGCTTATTGTAAGACCTGGGATTCAAAAGCGTCTCACCGACTCGATCGAGACAAGTCTGAATCTGACTGGAGGGATTTTGGTCGTTGATGTCATAGGAAAAGAAGAGATGCTGTTCTCCCAAAATTTTTCATGCACCGAATGCGGGATCAGTATAGAAGAGCTTACTCCGAGGATGTTCTCCTTCAACAATCCTTTCGGAGCCTGCCCGAATTGCGGGGGTTTGGGAACTCTTATGAAAATAGATCCAGATCTTGTCATCGTGGACAAAACTAAAGCTCTGACCGAAGGGGCTCTTACCACTACTGGCTGGAACTTTACCAATGAGGACGCATACAGCCGCATGTATCTGGATGCCCTGGCAAAGCATTACGGCTTTGATATAAATACCCCTGTAGAAAAGCTTCCTCCTGAGATTCTGGATAAAATCCTCTATGGAACCGGTTCGGAAAAAATTAAAGTGGAATACGACAGAGAATATGGCAGCGGAAGCTTCATGACATCATTCGAGGGTGTCATAAGCAGCATGGAGCGCCGTTACAGGGAGACCAGATCCGACAGTCAAAAAGAATACTATGAATCATTTATGAGCAATATACCTTGTCAGGAGTGTGAAGGCAAGCGCTTAAGAAAAGAAAGCCTTGCTGTTACGATAGGAGGCAAGAATATACACGAAATAAGCTCGATGTCGATAAGTGATGCAGTAGGTTTCTTTAAGGATCTTAAGTTAACTGACCGGGAGCTTCTTATCGCTTCCCAGATATTGAAGGAAATCAACGCACGGCTTAAATTCTTAATGGATGTGGGGCTTAATTACCTTACCCTTCACAGGGCGACCGCGACTCTTTCAGGAGGTGAAGCACAGCGTATACGTCTGGCAACGCAGATAGGCTCAGGACTTATGGGAGTTCTTTATATTCTGGACGAACCGAGTATAGGTCTCCATCAAAGAGATAATGAAAAACTTCTCGATACATTGAAAAGATTGAGGGATTTGGGGAATACTCTCCTGGTAGTCGAACACGATGAGGAAACCATGTACGCTGCCGATCACATAATTGATATGGGACCGGGTGCGGGGGAACACGGAGGCAAAATAGTAGCCGAAGGAACAGTAGAGGAAATCAAGGCAAATCCTAATTCCATAACAGGCAAGTATTTGAGCGGAGCCTTAAAAATAGATATCCCCAAGCAAAGGCGCAAAGTAAACAGCAGAATACTAAGAATTTTAGGTGCGAAAGAAAATAATCTGAAGGATGTGGATATCGATATTCCACTCGGGGTCTTTACCTGTGTAACAGGGGTTTCTGGCTCAGGAAAGAGTTCACTTGTAAATGAGATCCTGTATAAAAAGCTTGCCTCAAAGCTGAACAGGGCTAAAACGAAAGCAGGATCGCATAGAGATATACTTGGTCTGGAGCATTTGGACAAGGTTATAAATATAGATCAATCACCGATAGGACGTACGCCGAGATCGAATCCTGCTACTTACACAGGTTTGTTTGACCTGATCAGGGATTTGTTTGCCCAAACCGTTGATGCTAAAACAAAAGGCTACAAAGCCGGAAGATTCAGCTTCAACGTAAGAGGAGGAAGATGTGAGGCTTGCAGAGGTGACGGTATTCTCAAAATAGAAATGCATTTTCTGCCTGATGTTTATGTGCCATGCGAGGTCTGTAAAGGCAAAAGGTATAACAGAGAGACCCTTGATGTTAAATATAAAGGTAAGAATATTGCAGATGTTCTTAATATGACAGTCGGGGAAGCTCTTGAATTCTTTGAGAACATACCCAGGCTTAAAAGAAAAATTCAGACATTGTATGATGTTGGTCTGGGTTATATTCGCCTTGGCCAGCCTGCAACAACATTGTCAGGAGGCGAAGCTCAGCGTGTCAAGCTGGCTACCGAGCTGTCAAAGCGGGCTACCGGCAAAACCATGTATATTTTAGACGAGCCTACGACAGGACTTCATATGGCTGATGTCCATAAGCTTATCGATGTTTTGCAGAAGCTGGTGGAAACAGGGAACAGCGTAGTTGTTATTGAACATAATCTGGATGTCATAAAAACTGCCGATTACATTATAGATTTGGGTCCCGAAGGCGGTGACTGCGGCGGTGAGGTGATCGCAACAGGAACTCCTGAGGAGGTTTCGGCCAACGAAAAATCCTATACCGCCAGATTCCTTAAAAAAGTACTGAATGATGAACCGTAAACTTATAAACTAAAAATGTGCTATATATTCGTTAGAGATGGGTAAGTAACAGTTGACGAAAAAACATGAAAAGAGGTGTAAGCTTTGATACAGGTAAAGGATCAGATATACCATTTAGGCTTTCGGGATTGGGAACTAAGGAATTTCCACGGTCATGAGCTGTCTACCTTCCACGGCTCAAGTTATAATTCTTATTTGATAAAGGATGAGAAAACAGTATTAGTTGATGCGGTATGGTCGCCGCACTCTGATGAGTATATGAACATTTTGGAAGAAGAAGTGGGGATCGACAATATTGACTATATTATCATAAACCATTCGGAACCGGACCATTCAGGTACATTGGTTGAAATCATGGAGCTGCGTCCTGATATACCTATATACTGCTCGGTGAAGGGTGTGGAAACAATCAGGAAGCAATACCACAAAGATTGGAATTTCAGAGCCGTAAAAACCGGAGATACTCTTAATATTGGTAAGTACGAGCTTATGTTTGTTGATATGACAATGATTCATTGGCCTGACAGTATGATGACATTCGTGAAGGGCCCCAATGTTCTTCTGTCTAATGATGCATTTGGACAGCACCTGGCTGGTGCTTCGATTTTTGAGGATGAGTTGGACGAGTGCATGGTATGGCAAGAAGCTATAAAATATTTTGCAAACATTTTGGCGCCTTTTACACCGCTTATCAAGAAGAAAATCGATGAGGTATTATCCCTGAATCTGCCCATAGAAATGATTGCGCCCAGTCATGGCGCTATATGGAGAAAAAATCCGTTGAGTATTGTGGAAAAATATGCCCAATGGTCTGATAATTATAACGAGGGCTATGTATCTATTATTTATGACACCATGTATAACGCTACAAAGAAGATGGCCGGTGCTATAGCAAAGGGGCTTGAAAGCAAGGGAGTTAAAAGCAAGCAGTTTAACAGCTCCTTATCCGATATGAGTGATTTGATAACTGAAGTATTCAAGTCAAAGGGCATGATAATAGGAAGCTGTACGGTCAACAGTGGCCCTTTGCGTTCAATTGCTGCTATCATGGCAGAGATCAGAGGGCATAAACTGAAAAATAAAGTAGGAGCGGCTTTTGGAAGCTACGGCTGGAGCGGGGAAGCTCATAAAAAGATTCATAAGGAACTGGAAGAAGCCGGTATCAAAGTTGTAATGGAGCCGATTTCGGTTAAATACCAACCGGATGATGCAGAGCTTGATGCCTGCTTCCAGTTTGGGCGAGATTTTGCAAATTATTTAAAAAAATAAGTTCTGTCATTAAGCGTCCGTATATCGGATTATTCGCATTTTTGGGCTTTGGGGCTGTCTAAGAACAGGTTGTCACTTTGGCTATTATTTAGCCTCAGAATGGCACGGTAGGTTTTTAAGACAGCCCTAAACATAGTACAGATGTGTTTATAGTGAGGTTTAAGCAACCTCTACTTGTCTCTGAGCAGACCCCTTTCCACTGCTTCATCAATCAGCCCGGAGACGAAATCCCAGAGCTCTGGGGCACCGTCCTTTATGCGACAGTTGCGCTTAATAACCTGTTCCTTGCTTATATTGTGTTCTTTCCACGTCCCGCCATTGTTCAGAAAATTCATCAGAACCGGCTGAAGCCTGTCCATAGCTGCTGCAAATCTAGCCTCGGGAGTTTCCATGGCGTCAAATTCTTCCCATAACGCTTTCAGCTCATTGCCCTGATCTTCGGGAAGAATACCGAATATACGTTCAGCGGCTTTTTGCTCGCGCTCCAGCTTGTCCAGATTCCCTGCAGCGTCATAACAAAAAGTATCCCCTGCGTCTATTTCGACAAGGTCGTGCACAATACACATCTTTATTACCTTCAGCATGTCTATATGAGATCCTTGGGAGTATTCTTCCAGCAAAAAAGCCATGAGTGCCAAATGCCAGGAATGTTCAGCGTCATTCTCACGCCGTGTCCCATCATGGATTTTTGTCATTCTAAATATATTTTTTACCTTATCAACCTCTAAAATAAATTGGATCTGCTTTTTCAGCCTGTCAGAAGCCATTTTGATCATCCTTCCTGTGAACATAGCAATATTATATACTATCTTTGCTTAAATCAAAAATATATGTTAACTATTGCGATTGAATATTTATTCATCTAGATATATAATGAAAATTAATTTATTTCTAAATACAATCTATTAAAATGCAGGTGTATTATGAAAAAGACGATATATGAAATCAATGAGCGGATAAAGAGCGGAAAAGCAGTAGTGTTTACCGCAGAGGAAATAATATCGGTCGTGGAAGAAAAAGGTGTAAAAAAGGCTTTTGAGGAAGTTGACGTAGTTACCACCGGTACCTTCGGTCCTATGTGCTCCAGTGGAATGTTTATCAATTTCGGACATTCAAGTCCTCCCATACGAATGAATAAGGTATGGTTGAATGATGTTCCCGCATTTGCGGGCATTGCCGCTGTGGACGCTTATATAGGAGCTACAGAGCAATCGGAACGTCTGGGCATGCAGTATGGCGGAGCTCATGTAATAGAGGATTTTATAAAGGGCAAGGACATTGTTTTATATGCTGAAAGCTATGGTACCGACTGTTATCCCAGAAAAGATATAAAGACTACGATAAACAAATATAATGTCAATCAGGCATATATGTTCAACCCTAGAAACTGCTATCAGAATTATGCCGCCGCAACCAATTCCACCGATAAAATAATGTATACATACATGGGCACATTACTGCCCGAGTTCGGCAATGTTACATACTCGACCTCGGGAGAACTGAGTCCTTTATTAAATGATCCGGAATACAGAACGATAGGGATCGGTACGAGAGTGTTTATCGGAGGTGCTCAGGGATATGTTGCCTGGGAAGGGACCCAGCATGATCCCAATCAGGAGCGCCTTGAAAACGGAGTTCCGGTAGGGGGAGCGGGGACCCTGGCTCTTATAGGGGATGCGAAGAAAATGTCTAGCAGATATATTAAAGCCGCTATATACGAGAAATATGGAGTTTCGATGTTTGTAGGTGTAGGGATACCAATTCCTATACTCGATGAGGACATACTTTTAAAAACAACTGTCAGGAACAGGGATATCCATACATTGCTGGTTGACAAAAGCGGCAAGGAAGATCTTAATATACGATTGAACTATGAGCAGCTAAGAAGCGGTGTTGTGGAGATACGCGGCAAGAAGGTCCCAACAGCCCCGTTATCCAGCCTTAAATTTGCCAGGGAGATAGCAACCGAGCTAAAAAGTCTGATACAGAAGGGTGAATTTATTCTGACTGAGCCTGTTGAGAAGCTGAGAACCAATGGCCAGCGGCTGAATAAACTCGAGGAAAGGGAGGTTAAGCCATGAAAACAATAAAAGTAAGCCTTAAGTACCCCCTTAACAGTATTACAACACCTTTGGTCAGCACACTTGTCAAAAAGTACAATGTTGAGGTAAATATACTTCATGCAAATATCAGCCTTAATAAAATCGGTACTCTTATTGCCGATATAACAGGAGAAGAAAAAGATATAGAAGATGCTTTGGACTTCATTGTAAAACAGGATGGCATAAGATATAAAATTTTCAGCAATAAACTCATATGGCAGGAGGAGGATTGCGTTCACTGCGGAGCATGTACGGCTGTATGTCCGTCAAATGCCCTTACTATGAACAAGGAGACCTGGTGTTTGGAATTCAGTAAAGAAAAGTGTCTTGTCTGCGGATTGTGTACAAAGGCATGTCCCCTCAATGTTATGAGTTTGCAGGCGTAAAGTTATGGAAACCAATCGCTTTTACCGGGAAAACATAAAAGCAAAAAATCTGGTATTTTTTCAGGCGTGTGTGGAACAGACCGATCTTTATATAGGAGCCGAAGTAAACCTGAAAGAAAAAGCGACTTCCTTTATAAGGGAATACAGACAACAGCTTATTGACTATATAAAACGGCATCCTGAATTCCTTCACAGTCTGGTTCCAATTAAAGCCAAAGGTTTTGCACCACCCATTGCCGTTGATATGTGCAATGCCTCAAGCCTGGCAGGTGTTGGTCCCATGGCTGCGGTAGCCGGAGCTATGTCCAAATTCGTCGGGTACAAACTTCTTGAGTTTACTGATGAGGTCATAGTGGAGAATGGCGGAGATATATTAATAAAAAGCAATACTGAAAGAATTATAGGAGTCTATGCAGGGAATTCACCCTTAAGCGGGAAAATAGCTTTGAAGGTCAGCAAGGATAAAACACCCTGCGGTATTTGCACTTCTTCGGGGACGGTTGGTCATTCCCTCAGCTTCGGCAAAGCTGATGCGGCTTTGGTAGTTCATCCGGATGCATCGGTTGCAGATGCATGTGCCACTGCATTGGGAAACAGCATAAAAGGAAGTGAGGATATTGAAGATGCACTTTCGAATATAAATAAGGTTCCGGGGATTCGGGGAGCCCTGGTGATTGTTGGTGAGGCTTTTGGTGCAATAGGAGATATAGAGATCTGCAGGATATAAGGATAGTAAAATATAAAAAAAAGGCCAAACCACCGGGGGGTTGGATATTAGTCTGGCCTGAAATATATCTGTCGCCTATATTATCTTATTACGTTGATGCGGTAAAGAATTACCCTAAAATCAAAAAAATTAAATACTTGCAAAAGCTGCTTGTCAAAACAGTTTCACGGAGCAGAAAAAATTAATCGCAAAAAACGCATAAGCCAGATATTACCCGTGTCGAAATAAAATGAAATAAGTAAGGTTATTAAAAATCAATAAAGGAGGAACCGTGCCCTGCATTTCTGTGATGATGCTTAATACGAAAACAGGGGTAAGGGATATTTATGGAAAACCAATACAGATCAAGATTGAAAGAAGCACAAAGAATTGTTGTTAAGGTCGGAACATCAACGCTGACCCATGATAACGGCAAGATGAACTTTAGCAGGATGGATCGTTTAGCCATGGTATTGTCGGAGCTTATGAACGAAGACAGAGAAATCATCCTGGTTTCTTCAGGATCGATAGGGATAGGAATGGGCAAGTTCAGCTTCAAGAGGCGTCCTGCAGGCATGGGGATGAAACAGGCTTTAGCAGCAATAGGGCAATGTGAGCTGATGAATATATACAGCCGCCTTTTTGCTACATATAATCAGAATGTGGCCCAGATGCTTTTAACCAAGCATGATATTAACGATGACATCAAAAAAATAAATGTCATGAATACATTTAAAAGTCTTTTCGATCTGGGAGTCATTCCTATTGTCAATGAAAATGACTCTGTTTCGGTGGATGAAATAAAATCTCTTTCAATGTTCGGAGATAACGACACTTTATCTGCTGTTGTCGCAAAGCTGGTAGGAGCAGATTTGCTTATCATATTATCGGACATAGATGGGTTTTATGATTCCAACCCGAAGGAAAACAAGGAGTGCAGGCTGATATCGATTGTGGAGAAAATAGATGATTCGATAAAAAAATGCGCCGGAAGTTCAGGAACAAAAAGAGGTACCGGGGGTATGATTACCAAGCTTAACGCCGCAGAGATTGTGACCGAAGCGGGAACAGACATGATCATAGCAAATGGGACTGATCCTTTGATAATAATGAATATAATTAATGGTGATGAGATCGGCACTCTGTTTTTAGGAAAGCGCAAATCATAATTGAAAATAAAATTAAAGGGCGAAGCAAAGCACTTCGCCCTTTAATGTTCATGCGGTTATTCTAAACGCACCGGTTTAAAACTTAACCATTAACTTTGTCTTTCAATGTTTTGCCGGCTTTAAATACTGGAGCAATGGAAGCCGGGATGGTAATGGTTTCCTTGGTCTGAGGATTACGGCCTTTTCTGGCAGCTCTGTTCTTTGTTTCGAATGTTCCAAAACCAACAAGAACAACCTTCTCTTGATTTGCCAATGTTTCCTCAACTACTGATACCAATGCGTCAATGGCAGCTTCACTGTCTTTTTTTGTAAGACCGGATTTTTGAGCGACAGCACTGATTAGTTCTGCTTTATTCATCAGGATTACCTCCTTATCTAAATTTCGTCATCAATTGTATAACGTGATATGTACAAAGTCAAGCATTTAAACGGTTTTCCCAGAATAGTCGATTTAAGAACAGTATCGATGGCTATATTTCATTTTTGATACTTTTGATTTGATTAAACCTTTTAAAAGTTATATAATACAGTTGCATAAGAAGATTTTTCTTCATATGGAGGAGTCCAAATGGCTGAACTCTATTTTTTTGTTTCCAAAGATAAAGTACAAGATGTTGTTGATTGCGGCCTTAAATTATCGGAGTGGTACGACCGTGAAATCACTCTGCCGGAAACAACCGGAAGCAGAAAAGTTTTAAAAGCCTTTTTAAACCCCAGAGATGACCGGGAGAAATTTAAAGATGATGACTATAAATGCCTTCGGCTTGATGTAGACCTGGATTACTGCAAAGTGGCAGATTGGTCCTTATATAGGATCGGTCAGGACGAACCTTATTTGATGCAGAAGTATTATGACAGCATAATTCCGCTTAAAAACTACCGTTTTGGCACATACAGGGAACCAGAGATCCTGGTACTGACATCTGTTCTCCCTGAATATATTGAGGTAACCGGAATTGCACTGGATATCCCACTTCTATATGAAAGCTCCGAGGCTATATATCTGGTGAACCTGATGCAAAAGCATGAGGAATTGTATAAGGATTCAGGCAACCATCTCCTTTATGCATTCTTTACATATTTGGAAGCAAGAGGCCAGGTTATACGCTATGAAGACAAAGAAAAAAAGTGCGCTGTTTTCTTTGCTAAGGATAGTGACGAATATTCGGTATTAAAAATTCCCTGAGGAGTGTAAAAATTGCCGGCAACAGATGACATTTCACTTAGGCTGCTTCATTTCTTGAGGCAGGCAGAAGATTATATTTCGGGAGAAGAGTTGAGTGATAAATTAGCTGTGAGCCGCACAGCTATCTGGAAACGCATCGGTTCTTTAAAAAAGGAAGGCTTTAATATCGAGGCCTCCACTAAAAAAGGGTATCGGTTGATCCAGTCAGAAGACCCTTATGGCAGGATTTCGATCCAGAGCAGAATTTCGGGTCATATCCTGGGTAAGGATCTGAAGTTCTATCAGGAGGTTGATTCCACCAACAATGTATTAAAAAAGCTGGCGGCTGACAATGCTCCCGAAGGCACAATCGTCATATCTGATGTTCAGTTAACGGGCAGAGGAAGAAGAGGACGGGTTTGGATGTCCGCGCCGGGGCTGGGCATATGGATGTCTGTTCTGTTAAGGCCAAATCTTCATCCCAGCCAGGTCCAAACTTTGACCCTTGCCTCATCCATAGCTGTAATGCGCGCCCTTGAACCATTGGGTATTGAAGGATCAGGCATAAAGTGGCCTAATGATATACTTATAAATAAAAAAAAAGTATGCGGTATACTGACCGAGCTCTCTGCCGAAGCTGAAAAAATAGAGTGGGTCGTTATCGGGATAGGTCTTAATGCGAATCATGATCCTGACGATTTCCAAAGTGATATAAGGGATACTGCCACCTCCCTCAAAATAAACAGTAAAGAGCATAAGATCTTTGATCGAAGTGAGATTGCTGCTAATATAATAAATGAACTTGAAGCTGTTTATATAGAATTTCTCGAAAAAGGTTCCGGGTGGGTAGCCGGGGAATGGAGAAAGTGGAATGTAACACTGGGTAAAAGAGTTAAGCTCATAAGCCAAACAGGCATTAAGGAAGCCGAGGCACTTGATATAACCCCTGACGGCAAGCTTATAGTAAGATATGATGACGGAAAGACCGATGAAGTTTTGTCAGGGGAGGTCACGCTAAGGTAAACATCTTAACAAAGTTGAATATTGTTTTTTCTACGGTATATAATTACTTCGATGAATAATTTGGAGGTACCCGGATATCAGCACATGATGATATACACCAAGCAATATCTGATTATCAAGAAACAACAAGAAAATAGATTGGAGGATATTTATGGTCCAAAACTCAAATAACAATAACCATAATCCCAAAATGAATTTCCAGAATAATCACGGAAGGTCTGAAGGCAGGTTTTCAGGAAGAGACCGGCGATACTCCCATGATAAAAATCATAGCTCTGAAAATAAAGATAAGTCGGGTGATCAGGATCAGATCCGATTTAAGGGGAAAGATGATACAAAATATACTTCAAAGCCAAAGGGGATCGAGCGTATCAGCATAGATGGCAAACAGAAATCTCGTAACAGCAAGAACACGGCATCTTCCGGGCTGTACCAGTCTTCAAAGTCTGGCGGCGGTAATAGCAGGTATAGAAGCTCGCCGAGAAATTCAAGCCATAGTGAGATTTCGGGAAGACACGCTCAGTCCAGGCGAACTGAGACACTTGAAGATATTAAGGCTGATATAGAAAGAATAGATAAAGATATTCAGTTCGAGATCAAGCAGATCAAAGCAGTCAAGCTTGGGCTGTAATGGGGGAGTTTTATGCTTTTAGCCATAGATGTGGGGAATACCTATAGCGTGATCGGTGTTTATAAAAGCGATGCCCTGGTTGGGAACTGGCGCATTTCTACTACAAGAGAGCGCACTTCTGACGAAATAGGCATGTTTCTTATGTCAGTTTTAAACCATGCCGGCATAAGTCCAGGAGAAATAAAAGCCGTTATTATGTGCTCTGTTGTTCCTCCTGCTATGCATTCGATTGTCAACGCCATAAAAAAATACTTTAACATCAATCCTATCCTGGTGGAGCCGGGGATAAAAACAGGTATCAATATCAAATATGAAAATCCCAGAGAAGTAGGCTCCGATAAAATTGTAAATGCCGTAGGGGCATTAAAGCTTTACGGCGGGCCTGTCATAATAGTGGATTTCGGTACTGCGACAACCTTCTGCGCTGTAAATCAAAAGGGAGATTATCTGGGAGGAATAATATGCCCCGGCATAAAAATTTCTGCAGAAGCACTCTTTGATAAAGCTTCCATGCTCCCCCGCATAGAAATTACCAAACCTAAGCATATTATTGGAAGAACTACTGTAAGCAGCATGCAATCCGGTATCATATACGGTTTTATCGGTCAGGTCGATCATATCATCCGCCTTATGAAGAGAGAATTGGCCATGAAAGGGATAAAGGTGATCGCAACAGGGGGGATGGCTAATCTTATAGCTTCCGGATCTGAAGCTATCGATGAGGTTAACACTTTTTTAACGCTGGAAGGACTAAAAACTGTCTATCAGATGAATTCCAATGCTTAAACTGAGGAATAAGCTAGATTTAATAAGCAATGACGAGTATGAGAGGGCTATTTTAATAATTTAGTTTATTTAGGCCTAAAATTGGGCAAAATTATGAAGCATCTTCATTTGATTAACAATAGAAAATTGTTTAATATTGTATTAGCACTCAACAAGAGTGAGTGCTAACAAGAAAACAGCCCTTGTTTGGGGAAAATATAAGGAGGTTGAACTTATGAATATTAAACCACTGGCAGAAAGAGTCGTAATTAAAATGCTTGAAGCTGAAGAAACAACCAAAAGCGGTATTGTTCTTCCCGGCACTGCAAAAGAAAAGCCCCAGGTAGCCGAGGTAATAGCGGTGGGACCTGGAACCAAAGATGTCACAATGGAAGTAAAAACCGGGGATAAGGTTCTTATCAGTAAATATGCAGGTACCGAAGTAAAGCTTGACGGTGCCGAATACACAATAGTCAAGCAAAGCGACATTCTCGCAATAGTAGAGTAATAGGAGGGAAAGAACATGGCAAAAGACATTAAATTTAGTGAAGAGGCAAGAAAAGCACTGGAAAGCGGTGTCAACAAGCTTGCGGATACAGTTAAAATCACATTGGGCCCAAAGGGTAGGAATGTTGTTCTGGATAAAAAATTCGGTTCTCCCCTTATTACCAATGATGGTGTTACAATAGCAAAGGAAATCGAGCTGGAGGACGCTTTTGAAAATATGGGCGCTCAGCTTGTTAAAGAAGTAGCTACAAAAACCAATGATGTTGCCGGTGACGGAACAACCACAGCAACACTTCTCGCTCAGGCTATCATCCGCGAGGGTCTTAAAAATGTGGCTGCAGGCGCTAATCCCATGATTATAAAGAAGGGCATCAGTAAGGCAGTTGAAGCAGCGGTCAAGGGTATAGGCGAAATCTCCCAGAAAGTTAAGGGAAAAGAAGACATTGCCCGTGTTGCTGCAGTATCGGCTAATGATGAGGAAATCGGAAACCTTATTGCAGATGCTATGGAAAAGGTAGGCAATGATGGTGTTATTACCGTTGAGGAATCCAAAACAATGGGTACAAACCTGGATGTGGTCGAAGGCATGCAGTTTGACCGCGGATATGTTTCAGGTTATATGGTAACCGATACCGAGAAAATGGAAGCCGTTCTTGAAAATCCTTATATTTTGATCACAGACAAGAAAATATCAAATATACAAGAGGTTCTGCCTATTCTGGAGCAAATCGTCCAGCAGGGCAAAAAGCTTGTCATCATTGCAGAAGATGTTGAGGGCGAAGCTCTTGCAACACTTATTGTCAATAAATTACGCGGCACATTTACATGCGTTGCCGTAAAAGCTCCCGGTTTCGGTGACAGAAGAAAGGCAATGCTGCAGGATATTGCTGTCCTGACAGGCGGCCAGGTGATTACCGAAGAGCTGGGTCTGGATCTTAAGGAAGCCAAAGTTGAGCAACTTGGCCGTGCTGAAAAAGTTATCGTTCAGAAGGAGAATACTATCATAGTTGGCGGCAGCGGCGACGACAAAGCTATCCGTGACAGAATCAGCTCCATTAAGTCTCAGATTGAAGAAACTACTTCAGATTTTGACAGAGAAAAGCTTCAGGAGAGACTCGCCAAGCTTTCAGGCGGAGTAGCGGTTATCCAGGTAGGAGCAGCTACTGAAACAGAGATGAAGGAAAAGAAACTCCGTATTGAAGACGCTCTTGCAGCGACCCGTGCCGCTGTTGAAGAAGGTATCGTATCAGGCGGCGGAGTTGCATTCATCAATGTAATTCCAAAGGTTAAGGAATTATTGAAAGAAACAAGCGGCGATGAAAAGACCGGTGTTCAGATCATCGTAAGGGCATTGGAGGAACCGGTAAGACAGATCGTTGTGAACGCAGGTCTTGAAGGTTCTGTGATCCTTGACAAGATATCTTCAAACGAAGCAGGTATCGGATATGATGTAATAAGCGAAAGCTATGTTAACATGATTGAAAAGGGTATTGTTGACCCAGCCAAGGTTACTCGTTCAGCGCTCCAGAATGCAGCATCGATTGCTTCCATGCTGCTTACAACCGAGTCTGTTGTAGCTGATAAGCCTGAGAAACCCGATCCTGCAGCCGCAGCAGCTGCCATGGGTGGCGGAATGCCCGGCATGATGTAAAATGAGTATCGGGGACGGTCCTTATTACTCATTTTGTTTTGGCTGACGCAAGATTTTTGATCAGTATATATAGAACAGGCGAACCTGATTCGCCGCGAATAAAGGAACTTGATGCGCCCATATAGGCGTTGTTAGAAAAGGGACGGTCCTTTCTGCTCAAAATGAGTGAGAAGGACCGTCCCCTTTACTCATTATTGCACAATAAATTCGGTCAAAGATTGATAAAATTTTATCAATCTGCTATTTACTTTTGTATTTAAGTTTGTTAAAATAATAACGAAGATAAAAATAATCATATGCATGTATTGAAATAAAGAGTATTATTTTTTTAATTAGATTGTTAAAATATTAACAATCTGCAGTATAAATACTGAGAAAAGGAGAGATGAGCATGAAGAATCATATTAACAGAGATATCATTGACAGCGTAGAAAAACTGGGTAATGCTTTAAAAAGGTTAAGAGCTGCCCAGGAGCAGTTTGCCTCCTATACCCAGGAGCAGGTGGATAAAATCTTTCTGGCTGCTGCATCAGCCGCAAATAAAGAAAGAATACAACTGGCCAAAATAGCGGTTGCAGAAACAGGCATGGGTATTGTAGAGGACAAGGTGATTAAAAATCATTACGCCTCAGAATATATATATAATGCATATAAAAACATAAAAACCTGTGGCGTGATAGAAGAAGACAGGACTTATGGCATCAAAAAAATAGTTGAACCAGTGGGAATTATCGCTGCCGTTATTCCAACCACTAATCCGACCTCTACCGCTATTTTTAAAACACTTATCGCTCTTAAGACCAGAAACGGTATAATATTAAGCCCTCATCCCAGAGCGAAGAAATGCACCATAGCTGCAGCTAAAATCGTATTGGAAGCGGCTGTAAAAGCTGGGGCACCGGAAGGCATAATCGACTGGATAGATGTACCTTCGCTGGAACTGACCAATATGGTGATGAAAGAGGCTGATCTGATCCTTGCCACCGGAGGCCCCGGAATGGTCAAAGCTGCATATTCAAGCGGAAAACCTGCCATCGGTGTAGGACCCGGAAACACTCCGGCGATAATAGACGAATCGGCTGATATTCTTCTCGCCGTAAACTCCATAATACATTCAAAAACTTTCGACAATGGTATGATCTGCGCTTCGGAGCAATCTGTCATAGTTGCTGATAAGGTGTACGAAGCCGTTAAGGACGAATTTAATGCCAGGGGATGCTATTTCCTTGATAAAGATGAAATTGAAAAAGTACGAAAAACAATTATAATCAACGGCGCCATCAATGCCAAAATCGTTGGTCAGCCGGCATTCAAGATTGCTTCACTTGCAGGGATCACTGTTCCTGAGAATACAAAAATCTTGATTGGTGAAGTCGAAAGCGTAAGCCTTACAGAGGAATTTGCCCACGAAAAACTATCCCCCGTACTTGCCATGTACAGGGCAAAGGATTTTAATGATGCAATGGACAAAGCAGAAAGCCTGATAGCAGCCGGAGGCTATGGACACACAGCCTCGGTATACCTTGATCCTGTTACAGAGAGGGCAAAGCTTGATGAGTTTGCATCAAGAATGAAAGCCTGCCGGATCCTTTTGAATACTCCATCATCTCACGGAGGAATAGGCGATTTGTACAATTTCAAACTGGCTCCGTCCCTTACCCTTGGCTGCGGTTCATGGGGCGGCAACAGCGTGTCTGACAATGTCGGAGTCAAGCATCTTTTAAACATCAAAACGGTGGCTGAGAGAAGAGAAAACATGCTGTGGTTCAGAGCGCCTCAAAAGGTGTATATCAAGAGAGGCTGCCTGCCTGTTGCACTTGATGAGATAAAGACTGTTTTAGGTAAAAAGAAGGTATTTATAGTTACAGACAGGTTTCTTTATGAAAACGGCTATACAAAACCGGTCACAGATAAGCTTAACGAAATGGGAATAAAGCATACGACCTTTTATAACGTGGAACCGGACCCGACCCTTGCATGTGCCAGAGAAGGCGCAAAGCTTATGCAAACCTTTGAGCCTGATTGCATTATCGCGGTAGGCGGCGGCTCTGCAATGGATGCTGCAAAAATCATGTGGGTTTTATACGAGCACCCCGAAGCCGATTTTATGGATATGGCAATGCGCTTTTCAGACATTAGAAAACGTGTTTACACATTTCCAAAAATGGGTGAAAAAGCTTACTTTATAGCGATCCCCACTACTGCTGGTACCGGAAGTGAGGTCACACCCTTTGCCGTAATCACAGATGAATCCAACGGAATAAAATATCCTCTTGCGGACTATGAGTTAATGCCTGATATGGCAATTGTAGATGCCGACATGATGATGAATGCACCTAAAGGCTTAACAGCGGCTTCCGGTATTGATTCTATGACACATGCTATCGAGGCATATGCCTCCATGCTCGCGACCGATTATACAGACAGCCTGGCTTTAGGGGCATTGAAGGTAATATTCGAATATCTGCCTCGGGCATATGAAAACGGAGCCAATGATCCGATTGCCCGGGAAAAGATGGCTAATGCGGCTGCCATGGCAGGTATGGCATTTGCAAACGCCTTCCTGGGGGTTTGCCATTCGATGGCCCATAAGCTGGGAGCGTTCCATCATCTGCCCCACGGCGTGGCAAACGCGCTGATGATAAATGAAGTTATCAGGTTTAACTCGGCTGAGGTACCTGTAAAAATGGGTACATTCCCACAGTATGACCATCCCCGCACACTTGCGAGATACGCTGCTATTGCCGATCATCTGGGATTACCGGGAAAAAATAATGAAGAGAAGCTTGATAACCTGATAAAATCGATCGACGATCTGAAAGCAAAGGTTGGCATAAAGAAGGCGATCAAGGATTACGGAATAGATGAGAAGGACTTCCTTGACAGCCTGGATGAAATGGTAGAGCAGGCCTTTGATGACCAGTGCACAGGCGCTAATCCCCGTTATCCTTTAATGAGCGAGATAAAGCAAATGTACTTAAATGCTTATTACGGGAAGACCAGAGCAATGTATAAGATTTTTACACTGCAGCCAGCCGTATTACCAGCCAAAGCCTGATAAAAGATTATGATCTGACTCTTGCATTATTACATTTATCTTTATATAATTAATTCACAATCAATAGTGCATGACGGTGCAAAGCGTGCAAGGGGTGTTTCAACAATTTCCCCTTGACACACAGAATGCTTAATAGGGAATCGGGTGAGAAGCCCGGGCTGTCCCAGCAACCGTGAAGCTGACGAAATGGCGTATACCACTGCTTATTTGCGGGAAGGTGCCATGGAGGATGAAGCAAAGCCGGTAGACCTGCCGTGATGAAGTGTTTCTTCTGGGGTTTAAGAGTTTACTATGGGATAATTTACCATGTAATGCAGCCCCGCTTTTAAGTGGGGCTTTTTGTTTGGAAGAAACCTTTTGATTGTAGTTGGGTCATAAAAACGAAAGGAGCCTTTCCAAATGAAAAAACATTTTATTGTATCAGTAATTCTCACACTTATTTTCCTTGTGACAGGCTGTTCACAGCCACAGCAGCCCGGTTCTTCCCTGGTTCTTCCGGACAGCAGAGGTGTAGAAATAACCTTTGATAAAATCCCTGAAAGTGTAGTTTCGTTAGCTCCGGCAAACACCGAAATACTATATGCGCTGAATGCCGGAGACAAAATAATTGCAGTAAGCGAATACTGTAATTACCCCGAGGAGATTGCCAACAAAACAAAGCTGCCCACCGGCGAGAAGCTTGATATTGAAAATCTGATAGCATTAAAACCCGACTTGGTCATCACAGGGTATATGTCAGCTATGGAGGATCAATTCAGGCAGTTGGAAACTGCAGGAATAAAAGTATTTGTGACTGAAGCCAACAGTCTTTCTGAGACCTATGAGACAATTGAAGCAATAGGCAAAATCATCGGTAAGGAAAAAGAAGCAGACACACTTATCAAAAATATGAAAGATGGGTTTGACAATATAATTAAAGAGGTTGAGGGAAAGGCATCACCCACTATTTATGTTGAGGTCTCACCTTTGGAATGGGGCTTGTGGACTTGCGGCAAAAACACCTTTATTCAGGAGCTTATTGATATAGTCGGGGCAAGGAATATCTTCGAGGATGTGGAAGGCTGGGCTGAGGTATCAGAGGAACAGGTCATTTCAAAAAATCCGGACTTTATTGTAACAACTTCAAGTCCCTTGACAGGGATAGAGGATCCTATCGGTGAGATTTCATCAAGAGCCAATTGGAGCGGTTTGGATGCAGTTAAAAATTCAAGGATCATGATGCTTGAATCAGACATGATAACCCGTCCCGGTCCCAGACTTTTGGATGCGGCAAAAGAATTGACAAAAATACTATACGATTGACATGTAACATGTTACATGTATATGTATATGTAGCCCACCCTTAGTGCTGGGCTACGGTTCTGAACGAAGTGAAGGATCTTTCCGGGGGGATATATGAAAACACCAAAGACTATAAGGAAAGGGATAGGACATACTAAAACCGTGTTGCTGACAGCTTTTGCAATACTGCTTTTCTTTGTGGTCTTTTTTTTATCAATATTGATCGGGAGTATTGGCTTTTCACTTAATGAGACTATAAGGCTGACCCTAAATTACTTTTTTGGGCTCGGTGATACAAGTGATATCCCGGACAGTGTGATTACCATAATCCTTAGTGTCAGGCTGCCCAGGGTGATATTATCGGCTTTGGTGGGAGCTTCTCTTTCATTGGCCGGAGCGGCAATGCAGGGGCTATTAAAGAATCCTCTTGCCGATGGTTCCACTCTTGGCATTACATCGGGAGGAGCTTTGGGAGCTGTTCTGTCAATAGTTCTGGGTATAAACATCCCCTTTTTCCCTCAGGCGGGATTGGCTGTTATGAGTATATTGTCCTCTTTTCTGTCGCTTCTGTTTATATTGACTCTCACCTATAAAATAGACCTTAACCTGTCCAACCAGACTATTATCCTGACAGGTGTCATCTTCTCCATGCTGGCGGGCAGTATAACCAGCCTGCTGGTTGCTTTGTCAGGCAGTAATCTAAGGCAGGTCGTATTTTGGTCGATGGGCTCGTTTTCTGGTAAAGGCTGGTCCCATGTAGCTCTTATGCTGCCGTTTTTCATAATCGGTGCTATTCCGCTGATTTCTTTAAGTCGTGAATTGAACGCGTTTTCCCTTGGGGAAGAACAGGCAGGGTTTATCGGGGTCAGTACAAAGAAGGTTAAATTTGCAATTTTGATTCTTGTATCGATCCTGGTTGGCATATCTGTTGCGGTAGGAGGTACGATCGGATTTGTAGGGCTTGTTATTCCCCATATCACAAGATTTATAACAGGTCCTGACCATAAAAAATTGCTTCCGTTTTCGGTCGTTTTCGGTGCAAGTTTCCTGATGGGTACCGATCTTTTGTCGCGAACGGTATTAAGCCCTGCCGAGATCCCAATTGGTGTTGTAACATCACTGGTAGGCGGGATATTGTTTATATATATTTTTTATACAGGAATAAATTCCAGGAGATAGAAATATTGTTGTTGGAGATCAAAGGAATATCAGTTAGAATAAAGGATAGGAAAATTGTAGATAGTATTTCCTTTAAAGTTGACGAACATGATATCTACATGGTCATGGGTCCTAACGGAGCGGGCAAAACTACTCTTTTCAAGGCTATAATGGGTATCATGCCCCATAAAGGAAAGGTCTTTCTGGATGGCATTGATATTGAAACGTTTAAGCCCAAAGAATTGGCTAAAAAAATAGGAGTGCTTTCCCAGAAGCATCAGCCCCAGTTTGCCCACTCGGTTTATGATGTTGTCAGCCTGGGAAGATACGCATATCAAAGCGGTATATTCAGAAGACTTTCAGAAAAGGATAAGGAGAAAATAGAGGAAGCCCTTGTTCTTACAGGAATAGAGGATATCAGGGACCAATCGGTGCTTACCCTTTCAGGGGGAGAGCTCCAAAGGACTTTTTTAGCCCAGCTTTTTGCTCAGGATCCCCAAATCCTGATACTGGACGAACCGGCCAGCCACCTGGATCTGCAGTACCAGATAGCTGTTTTTGATTTGCTGGTAAAATGGGTTCGGGAGAAAAAAAGAGCTGTAATTGCTTCGGTCCATGACTTGAATACGGTTTATTCATACGGCACTAAAGCGCTTCTGATGAACAGGGGAAAGGTTCATTCAGAAGGAGCTGTTGATGAAGTTTTAAAGAGGGAGAACTTAAAATCTGTCTATAATGTGGATGTAGCAGAGTGGATGAAGAATCTCCTGAAACATTGGGAGTAGAAAAATGGAGCATTATTATACCGAAAGGCCTCGCTCTGAGATAAAAGAGAATAACTTCAGCTATGAGATAAAGGGAATAAAACTGAACTTTGTTTCAGTAAGCGGCGTTTTCGCGTTCGGTGACAGGATCGACAAGGCATCCCGGCTTCTGATTGAGAATTTCAGACCTTCGGGAGCAAGTAACTTTGTTCTCGACGTAGGCTGCGGATTTGGGCCCATTGCCCTTTACATCAAGCACCGATATCCTCATTTGCAGGTGACCGGAGTGGATATCAACGAAAGGGCTGTTGAGTATACAAAAATCAATGCCAGAAAAAATAATCTTGGCATTGAAGTTCTTAAAAGTGATCTTTATGAGGGTCTTCATGGAAGGAACTTCGGGGATATTGTATCAAATCCTCCTATAGCCGCCGGAAAAGCTTTAAACACAAGACTGATTACAGAAGCCCGCGAGCATCTTATAAAAAATGGGGCTTTTTGGCTGGTCGCTTTTCATAATAAGGGCGGCAAAACCCTTAAGAAGATTATGAATGAGGTTTTCGGGAACGTGGAGGATATAGAAAAAAGCGGAGGAATCCGGGTGTACCGGTCAATTTTTTGAACACAAGTGGACGGTTCGAAATTACTGAAAAAGTCCGGGTTTTGTCATTCTGAATGAAGCGAAGCGGAATGAAGAATCTTAAAACCCGCATAATCAGCTAATAAGATTCTTCGCTACGCTCAGAATGACATCTAAGGAACGACTTTTTCAGCAGTTTCGGACGGTTCCTCTGTGCACTTCTAATAAGGTTTCTTCTGTGTAGAGAGCACAGAGGAACCGTCCACTTTTACTCATTCTGCCCAAAATAATGCAACATATGCCAAACTTCAAGGATTTAATGCATAACCCTTTAAAAATATAATGAAGATAGATAACTATACCTTGTTGTCAGTCAGCATATAAAATGCAGGAGAACAATTTTTCGGAAAGGGTGTAAAATCAAATGAGATACGGATATTTCGATAATTCTAAAAGGGAGTATGTGATTGAAAGACCCGATATCCCCGTGTCATGGACCAATTACCTTGGAGTCAGGGATTTTTGCACCGTTATTTCTCATAATGCAGGAGGGTATTCATTTTATAAATCAGCCCAGCATCGCAGGCTTACACGATTCAGACCTAATGCTATTCCTTTGGACAGACCCGGTCATTATGTTTATTTGAGGGACGATGATACTGCTGATTACTGGTCGGTTTCCTGGCAGCCTGTCGGCAAGCCTCTTGACCAGGCAAAATACCAGTGCCGTCATGGATTGTCATACTCTCGATTTTCCTGTGATTATGCTGATATCCAGGCAGAACAGACACTTTTTGTTCCAGTCGACGACGATGTTGAGCTTTGGGATGTGAAGATTATCAATAAAAGCGACAGGCCGCGTAATCTCAGCATTTTTTCCTATGTGGAGTTTTCATTCAATCTTATTGATATCGATAACCAGAATTTCCAAATGAGCCTTTATTGCAGCGGTTCAAGCTTTGATGACGGGATAATCGAATTTGACCAATTCTATGACCCCGGGTCCTTTACATATATGGCTGCAAATTTCATTCCGGATAGCTTTGACGCTTTAAGAGACAAATTCATTGGTCCCTACAGGACAGAAACAAATCCAATAGGTGTTGAAAACGGCATCTTAAGCGGCAGTACCGAACTGGGCAACAACCACTGCGGAGGATTGCACAAAAAAATCACAATAAAGCCCGGAGAAGAAAAGCGGGTTCTTTTCCTTTTAGGTGTCGGGAACAGGGCAGCAGGAAAGGCCATGAGAGAGAAATATTCCGATTTTTCCAAGGTGGATGAAGCCTTTGACAATCTGACAGCATACTGGGATAAAAAACTGTCTGCCTTCCAGTGCGATACGCCTAATGAAGGCATGAATACAATGCTGAATATATGGAATCTGTATCAGGCCGAGACTAATGTAGTCTGGTCAAGGTTTGCTTCATTCATAGAGGTTGGAGGAAGAACCGGTCTGGGGTATCGCGATACTGCTCAGGATACGATGTGTGTACCTCATACTAACAAAGAAAAATGCCGCCAGAGAATCATCGAGCTTTTGCGCGGTCAGGTAAACGAAGGTTATGGCCTTCACCTTTTTGATCCCGAATGGTTTAATCCCCATAAAACAGAAACCAAGTTCAAATCCCCAACAGTAGTGCCGACTCCTGACGCGAAGGACATGATCCATGGAATAGAAGATACCTGCTCAGATGATGCGCTCTGGCTTGTACCGTCCATTCTTGAATATGTGGCTGAAACAGGTGAGGAAAGCTTTTTTGATGAAATAGTGACCTTTGCTGACGGAGGAGAGGCATCGGTTTATGAGCACATAAAACGAATCCTGGACTTCTCTGCCGAACAGGTCGGCCCGACTGGAATCTGTAAGGGACTTCGGGCTGACTGGAATGACTGCCTGAATCTTGGCGGGGGCGAAAGCGCATTAGTTTCCTTCCTGCACTATTGGGCTATCCAAGCCTTTTTGGATATTGCCCGTTATTTAGGGAAAAACGAGGATGTCGAACACTATGAGAAAATAGCTGAGAAGGTAAAAGCGGCATGTGAGACTCACCTCTGGGACGGTAAATGGTATATCCGCGGAATAACCGCTAAAGGTGATAAGATAGGAACTCATACCGATGCTGAGGGAAAGGTCCATCTGGAATCAAACACTTGGGCCGTTATTTCGGGTTGTGCTTCTTATGATAGGGCCATATCTTGTATGGATGCCGTAGATGAGTATCTGTATTCAGATTTTGGTCTCCATCTCAACGCTCCATCCTACAGTAAGCCAAATGATGATATTGGCTTTATAACCCGTGTATATAAAGGTATAAAGGAAAATGGAGCTATATTCAGTCATCCAAACCCCTGGGCTTGGGTTGCCGAGTGCAAGCTGGGAAGAGGCGACAGGGCCATGAAATTCTATAACGCCTTACTGCCCTACAATCAGAACGATATGATCGAGATTCGTGAAGCAGAGCCATATTCCTACTGCCAGTTCATCATGGGCAGGGATCACACCGCCCATGGCAGGGCAAGACATCCATGGCTGACAGGAAGCGCAGGATGGGCTTACTTCGCCGCGACCCATTATATGCTTGGAGTGAGGCTGTCTTTAAAGGGACTCATTGTAGACCCATGCATCCCTTCCGATTGGGAAGGATTCAGTGTTAAAAGGCGGTGGAGAGGAGCTTATTATAATATTATAGTAAAAAATCCCGATAAAGTCTCAAAAGGTGTGAAAACTATTTTGCTGAACGGTAAGCCCATTTCAGGTCCAGTTCCGCCCCAGGAAGAGGGAAGTATTAATGTGGTAGAAGTTGTAATGGGTTAAAAAATATGATAAATTATTTTATACATTTGTGACTTTCAATATGAAAGCCACATTTCCGGCGGAAGGAGAATTATTAATGATCAAATTTGGTACAGGCGGCTGGAGAGCGCTTATTGGAGAAGAATTCACAAAAGCCAATGTTCAGATATTGACCCAGGCAGTAGCTGAGTTGATGAAAGAGCAGGACTGCAAAGAAAGAGGGTTTGTCATAGGCTATGACAGAAGATTTTTGTCTGACAAGGCAGCCCGCTGGATGTCTGAGGTTCTTGCAGGGAATGACATACCTGTTTACTTTGTAGGGAAAGTAGCCCCCACGCCCCTGGTCATGTTTACTGTAAAACGAATGGAAACATGCTATGGAGCCTCTGTCACAGCAAGTCATAACCCGGCCGATTATAATGGCATAAAAATCTTCACCGAAGGCGGAAGGGATGCCACTGAAAAAGTGACCGGGCTTATCGAAGAAAAAACTACTCTGATCAATGAAAAAAACATAAAAATAAAAGAGTTTGAACAGGGTATCAGGGAAGGAATAATAAAAAAAATTGATCCATTCAATGAATATATTGACACAATACTTTCCATGATAGATGTCGAAGCAATTAAAAACAGTAAACTTAAGATACTACTTGATCCAATGTTCGGAGTCTCAAAAACCTCTTTGTCCACAATCCTGATAACAGCACGCTGCGAAGTGGATACTATCAATGACCGTCACGATACTCTCTTCGGCGGAAGACTTCCTTCTCCCAGCTCCCACACACTCCACAGGCTGCGCGATCTTGTTATGGAGAAGGATTACGATCTGGGAATCGGTACTGATGGAGATGCGGATCGACTGGGTATTATAGATAATAACGGCAGATTTATTCACCCCAATGAAATCATGGCCTTATTATACTATTACCTGGTCAAGTACAAGGGCTGGAAGGGCGGCGTAGTACGTAATGTAGCCACCACCCACCTTCTGGATAAAATTGCCCAAAGCTTTGGTGAGGAGTGCTATGAGGTTCCTGTCGGGTTTAAGCATATCAGTTCCAAAATGGAGGAAAAAAATGCTTTGATAGGCGGCGAGAGCAGCGGCGGACTTACCATAAGAGGTCATATCAAGGGAAAGGACGGCATATTCGCTGCAAGTCTTTTAATAGAGCTCATAAGCGTAACAGGAAAAAGCCTGGGTGAAATGCTTGATGAAATAAACAGCCAGTTCGGGTATTTCTATACAAATGAAAGTGACTTCAGATTCGGTAAAAGCGATAAGCCTCAGCTAATAAAAAAATTATTTGAGGATAAAAGTATCCCCGAATATAAATATGAGATTGAAAAGATAAGCTATTTGGATGGTCTGAAGATTTACTTCAGGAACGGGGGCTGGATCACAGCCCGTTTTTCCGGAACCGAGCCGCTTTTGCGAATATTCTCTGAAATGAGTACCCAAAACGAAGCCGACGAAGTGGTTGAAACCATGAAAGCTTTTTTAGGAGTGAATTAGGTATATCAATAGAACAAAGATCAGATATACTATAACCAAAAGTGTCCATACGGACACTTTTGCTTGATTTTCCCATTACAATTTCTCTATTTGCGGAAGAAGCATCAATGCACCCTGATTTCCAGCAGGTATGCAGACTTTATAACTTTGCAGGCACAAAAAAGTTTGCTTGACAATTTTTAATAGTCGGTGATACAATAATTTAGCGTGCGAACGTGGCAGTTTGCATGGTTTTGTGGTGTTGCGATTTATTAGACATATTCCGGAGGAATTATTGTGATCGAATTGCTGAAAACTAAAGAAAAGGTTATAGGCGCCAAACAAACCAAAAAATCAGCCGAGCTGGGGAGACTGGAAGTGGTTTTTATCGCTTCTGATGCCGATCAGAGAGTTGTGGAACCTATAAAGCAGCTTTGTGAAAGCAAGGGAATCGGTATTCATTATGTTGACACTATGAAACAGCTTGGGAAGGCGGCAGGTATTGATGTTGGAGCTGCCGTAGCCGGTGTTTTAAAATAATTAAGCAGAAAAACGTATTTGTGCTCTGACGCACAAAATACGCTGAGTATTTATGCGATGACGCGCATGAAATGCGTTATCTATAGATATTTTGGTCAAGGAGGTGAAAAATGAATGCCAACATTTAACCAGTTGGTCAAAAAGAGCAGAGAGAAAGTTTTGTACAAATCCAATTCACCGGCTCTTCAGTTAGGGCTGAATACTCTGAAGAAGAGAACTATTGAATTGAACTCTCCCCAAAAGAGAGGCGTATGTACAGTTGTTAAAACTGTAACTCCCAAAAAACCTAACTCAGCTCTTCGTAAGGTTGCAAGGGTGCGCTTGACGAACGGTATCGAAGTGACCGCATACATCCCCGGTATCGGACACAATCTGCAGGAACACAGCGTTGTTCTGATAAGAGGTGGTCGTGTAAAGGATCTTCCTGGTGTGAGATATCACATCGTTCGCGGAACACTGGATACAGCAGGTGTAGCCAACCGCAAACAAGGCCGTTCGAAGTATGGCGCGAAACGCGCAAAGAAATAGCAGACTATCTGAAAGAATCTGCTTGACAATTGAACAGGACGAATCAACGTGCCGGACGTTGTTATCATATAGATTTTAACGTTTTGCACTGACGAACCCGAGAAAATCGGGCCGAGTACCTGTGATACCGGGTTATCATACCCGCAGTTATCATGCAAAGGAGGGAAGAAAAGTGCCAAGAAGAGGACATACACCTAAAAGGGATGTTTTAGCCGATCCTATTTACAATGATAAGACAGTTTCAAGGCTTATCAATACTATCATGCTGGATGGCAAAAAAGGTATTGCCCAAAAAATATGTTATGGTGCCTTCGATATAATCAGGGAGAAGACAGGAAAAAATCCCCTTGAAGTATTTGAAGAGGCAATGAATAACATTATGCCCGTACTTGAGGTCAAGGCCAGAAGAGTCGGCGGCGCAACATATCAGGTACCTATGGAAGTAAGACCTGAAAGAAGGCAAGCTCTTGGGCTGCGCTGGCTTGTAGGCTATGCCAGAAAAAGAAGCGAACGCACCATGAGGGAAAGACTTGCAGCAGAAATATTGGATGCAACAAACAATCTTGGAGCGGCCGTCAAGAAAAAAGACGACACACACAAGATGGCAGAGGCCAACAAGGCGTTTGCTCACTACAGGTGGTAATATATCGCAGTAAACATCGCACCAATACATCGGAAGGAGGGTATCGATGCCCAGAGATTTCAGCCTGGAGAATACACGAAACATCGGTATTATGGCACACATCGACGCAGGCAAAACTACCACCACTGAAAGAATATTGTTCTATACCGGACGCACCTATAAAATCGGCGAAACTCACGAAGGTTCTGCTACTATGGACTGGATGGAGCAGGAGCAGGAAAGAGGTATCACCATAACTTCTGCTGCGACAACCGCCCAATGGAAAGATTGCCGGATCAATATAATAGACACACCCGGACATGTTGACTTCACTGTCGAAGTTGAGCGTTCCTTACGTGTACTTGACGGTTCGGTCACGCTTTTCTGTGCAAAAGGCGGAGTGGAGCCCCAGTCGGAAACTGTTTGGAGACAAGCTGACAAATATGGTGTGCCCCGCATTGCATATATCAACAAAATGGATATAATGGGCGCTGACTTCTTCAACTGCATCAAGATGATGAAGGAAAGGCTGCAAGCCAATGCGATTCCGATCCAGCTGCCCATAGGCAAGGAAGATCATTTTCAAGGAATAATCGACCTTGTTAAAAACAAAGCATACTATTACAGAGATAATCTCGGAAAGCAAATCGATGAAGCCGAAATCCCAAAGGATATGAAGGCACAGGTCGAAGAATCAAGATTTAAAATGATCGAAGCCATCGCCGAGCTTAACGAGGATCTTTTAACCAAGTACCTTGATGGAGAAGAGCTTACTGAAGACGAGCTTAAAGCCGGAATAAGAAAAGCTACCATTGCCACTAAGATCATACCCGTGACCTGTGGTTCTTCATACAAGAACAAAGGTGTTCAAAAGCTGCTTGACTGTGTGGTGGACTATTTGCCGTCACCGTTGGATATACCTGATATAACAGGTATAAAGATGGATACCGGGGAACCAGATTCCAGGCCTGCTGCGGATGATGCACCGTTTTCAGCGCTTGCTTTTAAGATCGTGACCGATCCGTTCATCGGAAGGCTCTCATACTTCCGCGTTTATTCCGGAACATTGAGCTCAGGCTCCTATGTCCTTAACTCAACGAAGAACAAGCGTGAGAGAATTGGACGTATTCTGATGATGCATGCAAATGATCGCAAGGATACTGATATGGTTTATTCAGGCGATATTGCTGCCGCTGTGGGTTTAAAGTTCACCACAGCCGGCGATACCTTGTGTGACGAGAAACATCCAATCATACTGGAATCCATGGAATTTCCGGAGCCGGTCATCAATATAGCTATCGAGCCGAAGACAAAAGCCGGGCAGGAAAAAATGGGTATCGCTCTGCAAAAGCTGGCTGAGGAAGATCCCACATTCAGGGTTTACACCGATCAGGAAACAGGGCAGACCATTATAGCCGGTATGGGGGAATTGCATCTTGAAATCATCGTTGACCGTTTATTGAGAGAGTTCAAGGTAGAAGCTAATGTGGGCAAACCCCAGGTTTCTTATAAAGAAACAATACGCAAGGCTGTTAAGGCTGAGGGCAAATTTGTACGACAGTCAGGCGGAAAAGGGCAATATGGACACTGTGTTATTGAGGTCGAGCCCCTTGAAGCCGGCAAAGGCTATGAATTTGTTAATAAAATTATTGGCGGTGTTGTTCCAAAGGAATATATACCATCGATTGACAGCGGTATTCGGGATGCCATGAACAGCGGCGTAATAGCGGGTTATCAGGTTTTAGACATTAAGGTGACTCTGGTTGATGGGTCATACCATGAAGTTGATTCATCAGAAATGGCATTTAAGGTTGCCGGTTCCATGGCTTTCAAAGAAGCCATGAGAAAGGCAGATCCTGTACTTCTCGAACCTATTATGAAGGTTGATATCACAACACCCGAAGAATATACGGGTGATGTTATAGGAGACTTGAATTCCCGTCGTGCCAGAATTGAGGGAATGGACGCAATACCAGGAGCACAAAACATTCATGCTTTTGTTCCTCTGTCCGAAATGTTCGGATATGCTACCTCTCTTCGTTCCAGCACACAAGGACGCGCCGTATATACTATGCAGCCGTCACATTATGCTCAGGTTCCAAAGAATATGCAGGAGCAAATCGCAGAAGGCAAAAAGCCAAATGCATAATAAATCAACAAGTCAGACATCCGTCGGACTTGTTCATATAAAACAGATACTATTGATTTAAATAATTAATAATTGTATAATTTTGAATCATCAGTGATTCAAATGAAGGAGGTTTATTCCAAATGGCAAAGGCTAAATTTGAACGTACAAAGCCCCATGTAAACATCGGTACAATTGGTCACGTTGACCATGGTAAGACATCTCTTACCGCTGCAATTACCAAAGTACTTGCTTTAGGAGATCCTAACATTCAGATTAAAGACTACGCTGCAATTGACTCAGCCCCAGAGGAAAAAGAAAGAGGTATTACCATTAACACATCCCATGTTGAGTATGAGACAGCTAATCGTCACTATGCTCACGTGGACTGCCCTGGCCATGCTGACTATGTTAAGAACATGATCACTGGTGCAGCTCAGATGGATGGCGCTATCCTCGTTGTTTCCGCAGCTGACGGACCTATGCCTCAAACTCGCGAGCATATTCTTCTTTCCCGTCAGGTTGGTGTTCCCAGTATCGTAGTATTTCTCAACAAGTGCGATATGGTTGATGATGAAGAGCTGATCGAATTGGTTGAAATGGAACTCAGAGAGCTACTTAACGAATGGGAATTCCCTGGTGATGATACACCTTTCATCAAAGGGTCTGCTCTTGAAGTTCTTGAATGCGATTCCAAGGATCCTAACGCTCCTGAATATGCTTGTATTCATGAGCTTATGAAGGCTGTTGACGAGTATATTCCTACACCTGCACGTCCTACAGATCTTCCTTTCCTTATGCCTGTTGAGGACGTTTTCACGATCACAGGCCGCGGAACTGTTGCTACAGGCAGAGTTGAAAGAGGAACAGTTAAAGTTGGAGATGAAGTTGAGATCGTAGGTTTGATGGATGAAGCCAGAAAGACCGTAGTTACCGGTGTTGAAATGTTCCGTAAGATTCTTGATTCTGCTGTTGCAGGTGATAACATCGGTGCTCTGCTCCGTGGTGTTCAAAGAACTGAAATCGAAAGAGGACAGGTTCTTGCAAAGCCCGGTTCAATCACTCCTCATACAAAGTTCACCGCACAGGTTTACGTTCTGACAGCTTCTGAAGGCGGCCGTTCAAAGCCCTTCTTCTCAGGCTACAGACCGCAGTTCTATTTCAGGACCACCGACGTTACCGGGAACATTAAGCTTCCTGATGGCGTGGAAATGTGTATGCCTGGTGACCACGTAACTATGGAGATCGAGCTTATTACTCCAATCGCCATGGAAAAGGGTCTCAGACTTGCTATCCGTGAAGGCGGCAGAACTGTAGGTTCAGGCGCGGTTGTTGATATTATTGCTTAATATGAGCTAAATACAACTAAAATATCTAAAAGGGCTTTCTGTTAAGAGAGTCCTTTTTTGCTTTACTGGTAAAAGAAACAATTGAAAAGTATGATGGTCATCAGTATAATAAAGATGCTTTCACCAAGCAGGAATTGCTGTTGACACCTTAGACCTTAAAAGGCATTGGAGTATGAAAGGATGAATAAATATGCCTAGAACAACAAAAACTGCACAAGCCTACAGCATACCCATGCTGCCGTTAAGGGGGATCGTGGTTTACCCACATATGATACTGCATTTTGATGTAGGCCGTGTTAAATCTATAAAAGCAATAGAAGCAGCTATGCTGAATGACCAAAGGATCTTTCTCACCGCGCAGAAGGATCCTAATATTGATGATCCATCATTTGATGAGATCAATACGTTTGGAACCATTGCGCATATAAAACAGCTATTAAGGCTGCCCGGTGATACCATAAGGGTTCTTGTCGAAGGTATGATAAGAGCTAAAGTAACCAAATTTATTGACAGTGAACCTTTTCATATAGTTGAAGTACAAGAGGTGAAAAAACGTTCACTTAAAAGCAGTAAACCGGATATACAAGCACTTTCAAGACAGGTTATCGAATATTTCGAGAAATATGCTAAGCTATCGGGGAAAATATCACCGGATGCTACCATGTTGATTACTAATATTGACGATTTGGCAAGGCTTCCTGATTTGATTGCAGCAAATCTCGGGATCTCAATTGAATTAAAGCAGGTCATTCTGGAAGAGATATCACCCAAAAAGCGTCTTGAAAAGCTTCTTGATATTCTTGCAAAGGAAAATGAGATTCTTGAAATAGAGAAAAGCATCACGACAAAAGTTCGCCAGCAAATAGACAAGAATCAAAAGGAGTATTACCTTCGTGAGCAAATCAAGGCTATACAAAAAGAGCTTGGTGATTATCAGGATGTTACGACAGAAGTCGACGAATACAAGGAAAGAATCGAAGAGGCAAATCTTCCTGATGAAGTAAAAGCAAAAGCCCTGAAAGAACTGCAAAGATTATCCCGTATGCATTCCACTTCTGCAGAAAGCGGCGTTATACGAACTTATCTGGATATAATTCTGGATCTGCCATGGAAAAACAAAACTGAAGAACGGCTTGATATCAGTTTTGCCCAGGAGATCCTTGACAGGGATCATTATGGTCTTGATAAGGTAAAAGAAAGAATTCTTGAATATCTGGCAGTAAGAAAAATGAAAAATGGCCTCCACGGCCCCATACTATGTTTCGTGGGACCTCCCGGCGTAGGCAAGACATCTATAGCCAAATCCATAGCTGAAGCCCTTAACCGCAATTATGTGCGAATGTCATTGGGAGGGGTAAGGGATGAGGCTGAAATCAGAGGACACAGAAGAACCTATGTGGGGTCCATGCCAGGCCGCATTATAAATGCTCTGAGACAGGCAGGATCGGCAAATCCGTTGATCCTGCTCGATGAAATAGATAAGATGTCCAATGATTTCAAGGGTGATCCTGCTTCAGCAATGCTTGAGGTACTGGACACAGAGCAGAATAAGGATTTCAGAGATCATTACCTGGAACTGCCATTTAATTTGTCAGATGTTATGTTCATTACAACAGCAAACTATAAGGAAGCCATTCCAAGACCTCTGCTGGACAGGATGGAGGTTATTGATATCTCCGGGTATACCGAGGAAGAAAAGCTAAATATAGCTTCCAAATATCTGGTTCCGAAACAACTAATGCTCCATGGTGTTGAATCTAAAGTTGTCCGGTTCAACGAACCGGCTCTGAGAGAGATTGTTGTTCATTATACCAGGGAAGCCGGGGTCAGAACACTTGAGAGGCAGATTGCCGCGGTAATACGAAAAGCGATAAAGAAGATCGTGACCGATGAAAAAGCATCGGTCAGTGTTACCAAAAACACTATCAAGGAATATCTGGGACCCAGAAAGTATTTGTATGACAAGGCAGCCGAAAAGGATGAGATTGGAATAGTCAGAGGCCTTGCCTGGACACCTGTTGGCGGGGATACCATGCCTGTCGAGGTTAACATCATGCCCGGAGACGGGCAGCTTGAGCTCACAGGGCAATTAGGAGACGTAATGAAGGAGTCTGCACGTATAGCTCGAAGCTTTATTCGCTCTGTTGCAGAAGAATATGGGATCGACCATGATTTCCATAAGAAGTTTGATATCCATATCCATGTTCCTGAAGGCGCAATACCGAAGGATGGGCCATCTGCGGGCATAACTCTTGCAACAGCGATTATTTCGGCCTTGACCGGGGTACCTGCCAGAAAGAATGTGGCCATGACAGGGGAAATAACGCTGCGCGGCAAGGTATTACCGATAGGCGGGCTTAAAGAAAAGGTCCTGGCAGCCCACAGAGCC
>JAAYNO010000268.1 GCA_012520855.1 Clostridiaceae bacterium
ATATCATTTTGCAGGGCGCTCCGGGTGTTGGTAAGACCTTTGCTGCTAAAAAGCTGGCCTATGCAATGATGGGTGAAGTAGATGACTCCCGCATTGAGCTTGTACAGTTCCATCAGAACTATTCATATGAGGATTTCATCATGGGTTATCGCCCAGATGGTGCTGATTTCAAATTGACTGATGGCGTGTTCTATCGTTTCTGTCAGACCGCAGCTAATCACCCGGATAAAGAGTATTTCTTTATCATTGATGAAATCAACCGTGGTAACATGAGTAAAATATTCGGTGAACTGATGATGCTGATCGAAAAGGACTACCGTGGGACTAAGGCAACTCTGGCATACAGCGGCATGCCGTTCTCTGTGCCGGAAAACCTGTATATCATTGGTATGATGAATACTGCAGACCGCAGTTTGGCAATGATCGACTACGCTCTGCGCAGACGATTCAGCTTCTTTGAGATGGAACCCGGCTTTAATTCGGAGGGATTCCGTAATTATCAAAATGCCTTTGCGAACGAAACTTTTAATGCCCTTATTGACCAGATAAAAGTGCTGAATAAGGAAATTGCGGAAGACAGCTCCCTTGGTCGTGGATTTACAATCGGACACAGCTACTTCTGTGGAAGAGAGGAAGCAGGCTGCACAACCGATTGGATGCGTTCTGTCGTAGAATTTGACATCCTTCCGATGCTTTCCGAATATTGGTTTGACGAACCTGCTAACTTGCAGCGTTGGGAAAAGAATCTGCGTGGTGTGTTCGATGACGAATGATAAAGGCATATTCATTAAAAATATATATTACATGCTTTCGTATGCATTTCAGATTTTGAAGCAGTCAAATTATGAGAATGTTGCAGCCGAGGAGTTTGACAAGGTTCAGGATTTGTTTGCGGCCATTCTTGCAAAGGGTGTTGCAAAACAGCTGAAGCAAGGACTGTATCGAGAGTATGTGACACAGCATGAAACGCTCTCTGTTATGCGTGGGAAATTGGATATGACAGAGACAATCAAAAATCGAATTCAGAGAAAGCAAAAGCTGGCATGTGAATTTGATGAGCTTTCCGAGAATAATTTGTTCAACCAGATTCTGAAAACAACGATGCACTATCTGGTTCGGGATAAAGGTGTCAGAACGGAGCATAAAACAGCATTGAATAAGCTGCTGGTATTCTTTGATGGAGTATCTTTATTGGAGCCGTCCTCTATTGAATGGGGACGCCTCCATTACCAGCGCAATAACAAAAATTATGAAATGCTCTTAAACATCTGCTATTTTGTGCTGGACGGAATGCTGCAAACCACCGATAAGGGTGACTATAAGATGGCAATGTTCTCTGATGAACACATGGCCCGTTTATACGAGAAGTTCATTTTGGAATATTACCGTCAGCACCATACATACCTATCGGAGGCAAGAGCTGCGCAAGTGAAATGGGATTTGCAGGGTGAAAACGATGAAGCTATGATTCGCTTTTTGCCGGTTATGCAGACAGATATCTTCTTGCGTCTTAATGAGAAAATCCTGATTTTGGATGCGAAATATTACGGAAGAACATTACAGAAACAGTTTGACAAATATACGCTGCACTCTGGGAATGTCTATCAGATTTTTACTTATGTGAAAAATCAGGACAAAACCAATTCTGGAAATGTCGCCGGAATGCTTGTTTATGCTAAAACAGGAGAAGACA
>JAAYNO010000171.1 GCA_012520855.1 Clostridiaceae bacterium
AACAACAAATAATAATGAATGTCGACTATTTATAAAGTATCGTTCTGCGAGAATCGAGACCAAGACAGAAGATTACAACAGTTGGCTATTCAACCTGACTGAAAGGGATAAAAACGAAATCCAAGATCTCATAGATGAAGGACATAACCTGGTGCTGGCACTTGTGTGTGGGGTAACAGGGCTTTCCGAAAGTGAACTTGCATTGCTTGATAAAGAACAAATAAAGAGGTTAATTGATTTAGAGAAGGATTCTATAACAATTAGCCGCAAAAAGCACGAGCGAGCCTATCGTATTTCGATCGGGGGTGGTAGAGAAAACGCTATGCAAGTTGCGTTTAATCGTTTTGAAGAGTTATTTTAAATATAACTTAACTAGGAGAATAATAATGTTTGGGGGGACGGCTCGATCCATACCTGTAAAAAACTGTCCCTCCACGACCTAATAGGTTCTTCACCATTTAAGGGCCGACAATACCAAAAAACAAGGGATGTCTTGAAATTGTCAGAAAATTATGGTTTCATGCATGAAAACAAACCTTCTTAGCAATAGCCTAAATATAAATTTGGTTATAGTTTCTCCTTCCCGATATAATGAAGCAGTAAAACCTATGCTTCCCTTTTGCTTTTAAAAAGGGCAGGAATAAAAACCTGCCCTTTTTATAAACTTATTCAATTCTGATAAGATCCTTCGCTTCTCTCAGGATGATAGTTATGTTTTATTTCAGGCTCAGGATGTTCTTTATGACCTGCGCGATTTCGGCTCTTGTGGTCATCTCTTTTGGATAAAGCTTGTTCCCGCTTCCGACGATTATTCCGGTCTTTACAAAGTATTCCATGGCTTCTTTTGCCCAGTCGCTGATTTGCGATTTGTCGGAGTAATCCTCAAGACGTTTGCCTGTGTCGGTTTCGGGAAGTTTTCCCGTTTGCTTCAGAGCATTATAGGTCAGGGTGAATATCTCCTGCCGTGAAATCTGCAGACCTGGACCAAACATATTGTTTCCGATGCCCGCCGATATTCCCAGTCGCTTTGCTGCTGCCAGGTAACCGGTATAGTAAGTGTTGCCGGCATCTGTGAAATTGTCTTTCGGATTGGTATCGGGAGCGATATCAAGCGCCCTCATCAGCAGCACTATATACTCTCCGCGGGTAAGTTTGGCCAGAGGACTGTAATTTCCGTTCCCTGTACCTGCTGTGATGCCCCTTGCGGCTATGAATGATACAGCCTTGCTGTACCAGGCGTTTTCATCTACATCTTTAAAGCTTATGGGATTGTAACCAACGGCATATTGGCTGAAATGAGCAGTGTAGAATGTCACTGTTCCTGTTTCGCTGTCATATTGACCATTGGGAACAGAAAGCAGCTTGCCGCTTCCATCCAGATACCAGATAATTATGCTTTCAGGATTCTTAAGTTCCTCCTCTGTCGGGGTATAAGGAATGGTTATTTTCACAGGGGCATCGGGATTGTTCCATTCGGTTTGTATACCGTCTATTGTCAGCGCAAGCTGTATCAGAGGCCTGTCACCAATGGCTGCCTTTTCCTCATCGGTAAGGGCGGATTTATCACCTTTGCCCAGGGAAATGGCTGCTTTTTTACCGCTTAAGCCTGATTGATCTGATAGCATGCCTCCCGGTATTTGTATGCTGCCAAACGGCGTTGCAAATGTAGGTGGAACTCCGTCCTGCGCTTCGGCCAGAATGTCAGCGGGTATTTCCAGAGCATATGTATCAACGCCCTGGATGGCCGGAATTTCAATAATCACTCCTGTTTTACTTCGGAAGATAGTATTTGCTTTATCGGCATCAAGCATGGCTTTGAAGTTATTCTGTGATAATACATATGGAATAGTGCCGATTATAGCTGAACCTTCCTTTATATTTACCGCGATTTCGGAATCTCCTGCTTTTGACCGTTTGAATCGGTCATGTATTCGCCTATATCGAAGCTGACTTCTATCGTGAATGCGCCCTCATCTATCATCATCAGGCTGTCCTCGTCTGATATTTCAAGGGTCTTGTCTGCATTTACGATGACTCCGGGCGTGTTCGTGGAAACGGTTTGTATGCTTTCAAGCAATGCTTCGTCGAAAATCCGATCTTCATGCTTCTGTTCTTGCCTCCCGACAGGGTTGCTACAGAGCTGTTATGCCCTTTCATCAGGAAAAGTTTAGAATATAAGTAAACCAAAGTCCTGCTGCTCCGTCTAATCAGATGAAAAACTCTTTCTGTATACCAAGGAGGTAGTAATAATGTGGAAGAGAATAATGGCAATTATTTTGATTTTTGTGCTATGTGTTTCAGTTATGTGGTTTGCAAACCC
>JAAYNO010000172.1 GCA_012520855.1 Clostridiaceae bacterium
GCAGGGAAGCAAAAAGCATACTATACCTCACAGCCTTGGTTCATAATAATATATGCAGTATAATAACTGAATGCTACTGCTTAATTTAGAAGAGAATATTATAAAATATGCATGATATTGATTTTTATCCTGCAAAATTATATGCTATATATAATGAATGAAATCTAATTCGTTTTTTGCTAAGAATATGCGAAATATGTTCTTTTGAAAAGAATTTATCGCCCCGGCATTTGCGGATATGATTTAAGTCTAAGAGGTGTTTTATGAATAACATTATGGAAAAAATGAAGGAAAAATACTCAAGTTTCAGCAAAGGTCAAAAACGTATTGCAAGTTACATTATTGATCATTATGACAAAGCAACATTCATGACTGCTGCAAAGCTGGGTGAAAAGGTAGGAGTAAGCGAGTCCACAGTAGTGCGTTTTGCCAATGAAATGGGGTTTGATGGGTATCCTAAGCTTCAAAAAGCTTTAAGAGAGGTTGTCAAGAGCAAACTTACATCAACCCAGCGCCTCGAGGTCTCCTCTGCCCGCATAGATTCCGAAAGTGTTCTAAAAACTGTTCTTCAATCTGACTTAAACAAAATCCGTATTACAATGGAAGAGGCAGATCCGGATAATTTTGACACTATTGTCGAGAAAATTCTTGATGCTAAGAAGATATATATACTGGGAGTAAGGAGTTCTGCCCCGCTGGCAAGCTTTCTGGGCTTTTATTTCAACCTCATTTTTAAAAATGTGCGCCTTGTTCATACTACAAGCGTAAGTGAGATGTTTGAGCAGATAATAAACGCCGGAGAGGGAGATGTGGTTCTTGGGATCAGCTTTCCAAGGTATTCCAGACGTACTTCCAAGGCTATGGAGTTTGCTGGAAGCCAGGGAGCTACAGTTATAGCCATCACAGATAACGAAAACTCTCCTTTGGCTAAATGTTCGGATTATTGCCTTTACGCAAGAAGTGATATGGCATCATTTGTGGATTCACTGGTCGCGCCTTTGTCTATGATAAACGCCCTGATTGTTGCCATAGGTTTAAAACGCAAGAAACAGATTTATGATAACTTAGAAAAGCTTGAAAAGATATGGGACGAATACCAGGTTTATGACAAAGGAGATGTCCACTCCGAACTTGCCCATGACTAGATTGGTTGGAGGAATTAAAAACAGCATATGTCAAAGCGTATAGGCATAATAGGAGCTGGTGCAGCAGGCCTTTTTGCGGCATGTATAGCCGGTTTGTCAGGAAAATCTGCACTGGTGTTCGAAAAGAATAATAAAGCAGGCAAGAAGCTTCTTATAACAGGTAAAGGCAGATGCAACATAACCAATAACTGTTCTATTGACGAGTTGATGGCTAATATTCCCGGAAACGGGAGATTTCTTTATTCAGCTTTCGATCAATATGATAACCGTGATATCATGGCCTTTTTCGAGTCCATAAACGTTCCTGTGAAGACTGAGCGAGGCAACAGGGTTTTCCCTGTATCAGACAGGTCTTTGGATGTTGTAAAAGCCCTTATAGGATATGCCCGAAGCCATGGTGCAAAGTTCTTATATGAATCACCAGTAAGTGGGATTTGCTGTGAAAACGGTCATGTCAGGGGCGTGAGGCTGAAAAACAATGACTATTATGAGCTGGACTCGGTGATTTTGGCTGCGGGCGGGCTTTCTTATCCTATGACAGGCTCGGATGGCGACGGATACAGACTCGCAAAAGCTTTAGGTCACACTGTTACTGATTTGAAACCTTCCTTAGTACCCCTGGAAACTGTTGAAAAATGGGTCTCTGAACTCCAGGGCTTATCACTTAAAAATGTAGGTCTTACCGCATATGACAATAAAGGGAATAAGGTCTATCGTGAGCAGGGAGAAATGCTTTTTACCCATTTTGGAGTCTCAGGTCCTATGATTTTAAGCGCAAGTCGCCATATTCTGGATTGCGGTTACAAAGGTGCTTATTTTCTGATCGATTTAAAACCTGCTCTCGATGAGGAAAAACTGGATTTAAGACTTCAGAGGGATTTTGCCAGGTATTCACGAAAACAGTTTGGAAATTCTCTTTCAGAGCTTCTGCCAAAGAGTATGATCCCTGTTTTTATTGAATTATCCGGTATACCTTCTGAAAAACCGGTCAATCAAATTACCAAAGCAGAAAGAAAAGAGCTGGTGAAGCTTTTAAAAGGAATAAAGATCACGGTGTCGAAGCCCCGTCCCATTGAAGAGGCCATTATTACCGCCGGAGGAATATCAACAAAAGAAATCAATCCATCCACCATGGAATCAAAGTTAATAAAAGGACTATTTTTTGCCGGTGAAATTATTGATGTGGATGCATATACAGGAGGATTCAACCTGACGATTGCCTTTTCGACCGCTTACGTGGCCGCAATGAATGCCTGATTGTCACGACAGTATTAACTTGAAAACTTTAGGGAAAACTTCCCTGTGACTATATAACCAGGGGTGTAAAGGTATGGAAAGACTGCTGCAGATATTGTCTTTTATAATGATTACCGCTATTATATCAGTTCAGCTCGCTTTAGCTTCGCCTTATCGCAACAGGCTTACCGACGACTCAATTAACGGAAGGGTCCTGCAGCTTCGTGAAACATTGATATACAGAGGAACAGTCACATTGGATGCGATGGGTGAGTATGACCCTAATACCGCTATAATTTTAATTAATGGTGAGCCAAAAAAACTAATAGACGCTTTTCCTATCGAGCTTAACTTATGTGACGGCGATTTGGTTGAGATCCAATCAAAAAAAGAGAATGATCCCTTTTATGTCTTCATGTCTTCCAAAAAGGGCTCAATAAGAACAGACCTGAAAGCAAGTACAATACTGGTCAATGCAGGCATAAACCGGCTTTTTCGAGTATTATATGAACCGAAGCCATAGTTTTCGATATAAAAATAAGTTATACGATTTATAATGTTTTTCTTGTTATGAAAAGCCAATTGAAATATAATCATTAAGTATCAGGGTTGACTTGACGGAGGTTAAAATGGAAGAGGATATTAAAAAATATGGAAGTAAGGATGTTGTTAAGGCAGCCATAATGATAGCATTGACAAGTGACAGGGAAGAAGAGAATAGGCTCAAAGAACAGCTTGCCAGAAAGGGAATAAAAACGGCTGCAGTTGATTATGGAGGAGAGTTTATCAACTCTGTAATGAAAATAGTGGAACGAGCAGTGGTTTCCTCAAAAAGAGAAGGCATTATCGAAGAAAGTCACAATCAGGAAGGTGCTGTCGCAGGTGCTGCAAGGGAAGCTCTTACCCAGATCATGCCTAAAGCCCTCGGATTGAATGTAGGCGGGAAAATCGCCGTCGCACGAAGCGGAGAGCATATAAGCGTAGCCGTATTCTTTGGCATAGGCCTTTTGCATTTAAATGAAATTGCGATAGGAACCGGTCACAGAGTAGTATAGGGAGGTCTTTATGAAGCCATTACAAATTGCAATAGATGGTCCCTCAGGCGCGGGTAAAAGCACTATGGCCAAAATTCTGTCAAAACGTTTAGGCATCATGTATTTGGACACAGGTGCAATGTACAGGGCATTGGCATTAAAAGCAATACGTTCAGGGATCGATACTCATGACAGGGAGAAGATTTCCTCACTTTTGCATGATTCAGATATAAGTATAGAATTTGAAGATGGGAATCAAAAGGTTCTTCTCGACGGGGAGGATGTATCAGATAAAATTCGTACTGACGAAGTATCAATGGGAGCCTCGGCTGTATCAGCTATCCCTGATGTCAGATTAATGCTTGTAGAGCTTCAGCAGAATATCGCCAGCGACAATCCGGTTGTTATGGACGGCAGGGATATAGGTACCCATGTGCTTCCCAATGCTCAGGTCAAGATTTTCCTGACTGCCTCGGCAAGCGAACGTGCCCTGCGAAGATATAACGAACAAAGGGAAAAGGGGATTCTCAGCAAAAGCCTTGAAGAACTGGAAAAGGAAATAGAAATTAGGGATCACAACGATTCCAACCGTTCCGAGTCACCTTTGAGACAGGCTGAAGATGCCATCCTTTTAGATACCAGCAATTTAACGATTGAAGAGTCGGTGGAGAAAATACTCGAGATTGTCAAAGCAAAGGGGTTTTCTGATGCTTTATAATATAGGCAAATTCTTTTTATATATATACTTTAAAATCTTCAGACGGGTTAGGGTGGAAGGAAGGGAGAACATCCCGAAGAAAGGGCCTGTACTGCTTTACGCCAATCATCCAAGTGCCTGGGATATGTTTTTCATAGCTGTTTTTATGAAAAGAAAAGTGCATTATATGGCAAAGGTCGAGCTTTTCAAGAATCCTATCCTCGCATTTCTGTTAAAATGTGTAGGTGCGTTTCCCGTAAGCCGCGGCAAAGGTGATGTGGGATCTGTAAGAACTGTATTCAAGCTTCTTAAGAAGGGTAAAATCGTTGGGATATTTCCTGAGGGTACGAGAACACCTAAGAAGGATCCTAAAAAAAGAAAAGCCGGAGCAGCTATGCTTGCCTCCCACTCAAAAGCTCCTGTACTTCCTGTAGGTGTAGTATGGAATAAAAAGATTTTTTCCAAAGTCAAGCTTGTTTTTGGCAAGCCATTTTTGGTACAACCGAAAAAAGAAAACGAACAAATCAGAAAAAATGAGCTATTGGATATTACAAGTGATATAATGGACAAAATATACGCGTTAATCGGACAGTGAGGCGCCATGGAGATTAAAAGAGCAAAATATTCAGGCTTTTGTTTCGGGGTTGATAAAGCGGTCAAAACAGCCTTTGAACTTGATTATGACGGTAAAGTCTACACCTGGGGAGAGCTTATCCATAATCAGAAGGTCATTGATGAGCTTGGAAAAAAAGGGATCAAAGCAATTGATGATATTGGAATACTTAAAGAAGGCGATTGTGTGATCATCAGAGCTCATGGTATCGGTAAAAAGATCTATGAGGACTTAAATAGTTTAAACGTAACAATTCTGGATGCCACATGTCCTTACGTCAAGCGTATCCATGAAATCGTAAAAAAAGAGCATGAAGATGGAAATCAAATAATCATAGCAGGTAATCCCGAACATCCTGAAGTCATTGGAATAAATGGCTGGTGTGAGGGAAAAGCTTTAATTGTGGCTGATGAGAAAGATGCGGAAGCCCTGCCTGCTTCTGATAAAAAAGCTGTCGTAGTTGCCCAGACCACGTTTAAAAGGGCGAAATATGAAGATATTTGCGAAGTTCTCAAGAAAAAGTTTGCATTCGTAATAAAATTTGATACAATATGTAATGCAACTGTACAAAGACAGTCCGAAGCAGAATCGCTGTCACGTGAAGTAGATCTGATGATCGTAATTGGGGGAAAGAATAGTTCAAATACGCAGAAATTGTATGAAATCTGCAAAGAGAATTGTTCACAGACTTATCTTATAGAAAATGCAGATGAGTTGCCTCCTTTCGATAAAAATGTTAGAAGAGTGGGGATTACCGCAGGAGCATCAACACCTGAGATGGTAATCAAGGAGGTTTTTTTTCACATGGAAGACATGATGAACGGGCATGAAGGCGAAATGGATTTTAGCAAAGCCCTGGAGATGACTTTTACCGAGCTTAGGACCAATGAAATAATTAAAGGAAAGATTATCGGATACAATAACAATGACGTATTCGTTGACATTGGCTATAAGGCTGATGGCTTGATCCCGATGGAAGAATTCCTTGATGATCCTGATTTTGATCCTGAGAGGGATCTTAAAGACGGAAAAGAGATTGAAGCGCTCGTTGTTAAAATCAATGACGGCGAAGGGAATGTCGTTCTATCAAAGAAAAAAGTTGATTCTATTCGTGGCTTTGAAATGGTCAAAGAAGCATTTAAAAACAACACGCCTATCGAAGTTGTTATAAAAGAAATTGTCAAAGGCGGTGCTGTTGCTGATTTTAAGGGTGTTCGCATATTCATACCGGCATCCCAGATCAGTGACAGATATGTCAAGGATTTGGAACCTTACAAGGATAAAAAGGTAAAGCTTTTGATAACCGAAATGGCAAACAAAAGGCGTATAGTTGGTTCCTGCCGTGCCATTATTGAAAAGGAAAAAGCGCAAAAAGCTGAGGAATTCTGGAATGGCGTGGAAGATGGCAAGGAATATACCGGAACAGTCAAGAGCCTTACAAAGTTTGGCGCCTTTGTTGACTTAGGCGGTGTTGATGGCTTGGTTCACGTGTCAGAGTTATCCTGGAAAAAGGTCGATGACCCTTCAAGCATTCTGAGTGTGGGCGATGTTGTTACAGTAAGGGTCACCAGCTTTGATAAAGAGAAGAAGAAGATTTCCCTCAGTTACAGGAAAATGGAAGATAACCCCTGGTACAATATAGAGAACAGGTATACCGTAGGTGATGTTGTAACAGGAACAGTTCTTCGTATGGTTCCATTTGGTGTATTCGTTGAGCTGGAAGAAGGCGTGGAAGGCCTTGTTCATATCTCGCAGATCTCCAATGTAAGGATAGGCAGACCGGAAGAGGTTCTTACAGTAGGACAAAAGATCGAAATGAAAATAATGGATATAAATGTTGATCTTAAGAAGATAAGCTTATCCATTAAAGAAGTAAATCCTCTTGATCCCGAACAAGAGGAGAAGCCTGCTGAGGTAGAAGCAAGCCAGGATGAGCCTACCGAGCACGCCGAAGAAATGACGAATACTATCGGTGATATTATCAACGAAAAGAAAGATTGATAAAAGACATATAAAACTTTTATAAAGGGACTGTCTCAAAACAGGCGGTCATTCCGGGTAAGAAGCCAACATCCTGATATGCTTAGGTTTTTACTCAGAATGATATATTCCGTTTTGAAGCAGCCCCTGTTGTATATATAAGCAAATATTTGGGGGTTAGTAAATGGAAGCTTTCAGAGATTATGAGCTTTTTAAGACGAAATTTTATAGTCTCTCCAACATCGATCTAAATTTATATAAAGAAAAGCAGATGAAGAGGCGGATAACTTCATTGGTCGAAAAGTATGGTTATACTTCATATTGTTCATTTCTGGAAGCTATTAAAAAGAATCCGGAATTATACAGTACCTTTATTAATTATCTTACCATTAATGTTTCTGAGTTTTACAGGAATCCCAATCAATGGCTGTTGTTTGAAAACAGGATCTTAACAGATATTTTCAAAGACAGGGATCTGGCTGATATAAAAATATGGAGTTCAGCCTGCTCCACGGGAGATGAACCCTATACTATTGTGATGATCCTTAATAAGTATATTCCCCTCGAAAGAATAAACATAATAGCTTCTGATATTGATGTGGATGCTATAAATAAAGCAAAAGCAGGTATTTATTCATACCGCAATATGAAAGATCTGCCACAGGAGTTTTTGGATAAACATTTTACAATGCTTGACAGTGATACATACCAAATATCAGAAAAGGTCAGAAAACGTGTAACATACAAGCAGTTAAATCTTTTAGAAGACCCATACCCAAAAGGTATGGACATTATTGTATGCAGAAACGTGCTTATTTATTTTACAGAGGAAGCAAAAAATAATATAATGAAAGGGTTCAGTGAATCTCTTAATAAAGGCGGCGTTCTGTTTATCGGAAGCACTGAACAGATTATGAATTATCAGAAATTTGACTTTAAGCCAATTGAAACATTCTTTTATCAAAAGGTGGGAGACTAGTTAAATGGTTCAGCTTGACAAAATGTCCAGGGAAGAGCTTATAGAGGTTATCCGGATAAAGGATGAGCTTTTGAAGGAACAAAGAGAAGAAATCGATGCCTATAGGGTGCTGGTTGAAGAACTTCGGGAGAAGCTGGGATTAAGTGATTTTATTTATTCAGGAAATGGGGACTAGACATGTTTGCTTATTTGCATGGAATTCTTGCAAGAAAAACAACGGACAGTTTGATTATTGATGTAAATGGAATAGGTTATAAGGTCTTTGTGCCCGGCTCTGCCATCCCGGCATGTCCTGCAGTCGGTGACGAAATAAAGGTTTTTACCCACTTCTATGTACGGGAGGATACTCAGGCTCTTTATGGCTTTTTGACCGAGGAAGAGCTTAAAATGTTTGAACAGTTGCTCACAGTATCAGGTGTCGGTCCAAAAGCGTCGCTTGCTCTGGTATCAAATGTTCATCCGTCAGAATTCGTGCTTTCTGTACTGACTGACGATACCGATAGTTTTATCAAAGCTCCCGGTATAGGAAAGAAGACTGCTCAGAGGATTATTTTAGAACTGAAGGATAAGCTGAAAAAAGAGCATCTGGATATGTCAGAGCTTAAAAATAATCTGTCCGGTATTCCTTCTAAAAACGAAAGCAAGCTTTCAGAAGCTATAAGTGCATTGGTTATGCTTGGGTATTCAACACAGGAAGCCAGCAGAGCCATATCAGCTATATATGATGACGAGAAGTCTATTGAACAGATTGTAAAGGAAGCATTAAAACAAATGTTCCACTAAAGAGAGGTAGTTTGGTTGGAAGATGGAAGACTGATAAATTGCGCTTTTCGGCGCGATGATATCGATGAGGCAGGATTAAGGCCTCGTAACATAACAGAATACATCGGACAGGGCAAAGTCAAGGAAAATCTTCTTGTTTTTATAGAGGCTGCAAAACAAAGAGGAGAAGCCCTTGACCATGTTCTTCTTTATGGCCCTCCCGGGCTTGGTAAAACAACTCTTGCCGGAGTGATCGCCAGCGAGCTGGGGGTTAATATAAAAATAACTTCAGGACCTGCAATTGAAAGAGCCGGGGATCTGGCTGCGATTCTTACAAATCTTGGACAATCAGATGTACTTTTTATTGATGAAATCCATAGACTAAACAGAGCGGTTGAGGAAATATTATATCCTGCAATGGAGGACTTCGCGCTGGATATAATTATAGGCAAGGGACCCAGCGCAAGATCGATCCGTCTTGACCTTCCCAAATTTACATTGATAGGGGCCACCACAAGGGCAGGGCTTTTAACAAGTCCTTTGAGAGACCGTTTTGGGATAATAAACCGTCTGGATCTTTATACTCTCGAGGAGCTCAAAATGATAGTAAAGCGTTCAGCAGGAATTCTTGGGATCGATATTGTGGATGAAGGGGCAGAAGAGCTTGCCAAGCGTTCCAGAGGCACTCCCAGAATAGTAAACCGCCTGCTTAAGAGGATCCGCGACTTTGCCCAAATAAAGTCAGACGGTCGAATAACGCTGGAGCTTGCCCGCTATGGGCTGAAAGCTCTTGAAATAGATGAGCTTGGTCTTGACAACACCGACAGAAATGTTTTGGATACAATAATCAGCAAGTTTGACGGGGGTCCTGTAGGTCTTGATACTATAGCGGCTGCTACAGGTGAAGAGGCAAATACAATTGAAGACGTATAC
>JAAYNO010000173.1 GCA_012520855.1 Clostridiaceae bacterium
ACACGCTTTAGACCTGTCAGAGGGATTACCCGTAAGAAATGACTTCCTGACAGGGCGTGACCCGTTAGATATTCTTAAGCTGCTCCCTGTAATACATCATCTCTGCGACTCTCTCTAATTAGCTTATCAGGGTCAAATTTCTGATCATTGGTGATTATTGAATATACTATCCGTATCAATCTGCAACACAAGGCAATCAGGGATTGCTTCTTCTTCATTGGATTTTCTTTTCTGCTAATATTATCATGATGCAGTTTGTTAAACACTTCGTTTGTTGCCGCTATGGGCAGTATAGCTCTGAACAACAACGCTCTTAACCGACCTCGTCCTCTTTTGCTAATTGTGGTTTTTCCTTTATGTTGTCCTGAACTGTTTTGTCTTAAATTAAGTCCAGCAAGCTTGATAATTTGCTTTGCGCTCGTAAATCTTCTAATGTCACCAATCTCTGCAAAAAAGCCTGCTACTGTTTTTATTCCAACTCCCTTTATCTCAAGAAAACGATTAGCTCCTGGTATGGTCAGTACAATTTCTTCAAGCACTCTTTCCATATCCTCCAGCACTTCTTTGATTTCCGTGTACTCGTTTATTAACAGCTTTATTTCGTATTCAGCCATTTGAGACCCTTCTCTTATTCCAATACTATTTTGAGCCTCTTTTAATAGCTTCTCTGCCTTCTTTATCCCTACTCCACGCTTGACTTCCTGGCGCCATATATAAAGAATTTCTTCAGCTGTTTTTGCTGCTATTTTCTCCGGTAATGCCATCTTTTCCAGCGTCATTAGGGCGGTTTTTCCTTCCCAGCTTGAGAATGCATTTAAGAACTCCGGAAAGTGTATATCAAGCCATCTAATCACTCTATTCTTCACTTTTATTTTCTTTTGAACCCATTCTTCTCGCAAGTTGTTGGCTTTCCTAAGTTCTGCGTATTTTCCGTCTGGCATGTAGGGTATCTGGTATCGCCCATCTTTAACTAAGAAGGCAATAGTTTTGGGATCTTTATAGTCACTTTTGCTAGGAGTATTGTCATCAAGTTCTTTTGATCTCTTTACGTGGTAGGGATTTACCTGAACCAGCATTAATCCACTGTCTATAACAGCCCGACCAAATGTGTACCAATAGTGCCCTGTGGGCTCAATTCCTACAACTGTCCTTTTCTTTCCATGTCTCTTAGCTATGCGCTGTGTCCAATTAATAAAACTTTCAAATCCTCCGCCATTTGCTTTAAATTTAATTACCTTATCAAGTTCAATCCCCCTGTAATCAAAGGCTCTGGCATAATGTTTCTTCTTGGCAATATCAACACCTATTACTAAGGTATTTTCTGATATTTGCGAAATTTTATAATTTTGGTTATACTTCATATTGAAGACCTCCAGTAGATTTATTTGTGACCTTTTGTCTAATTAAGACCACATCTATATTCTACTGTGAGGTTCTTCTTTTTTCAAAGTCCGTTAAAGTTCATTACAGGAATGCTCCTATATTATAATTCCCAATGGGTTTCTTTAGTAGTATCCAGTATGATTGTTTCCGCCTCCTTCGATCCGGGAAGCTCTCTAAACCGGTCCACTATGCTTCTGTCCTCCCAAAAATGCATCGGCAGCACATACCGTGGATGCAGGGTTGACAGAATAAGCGCCATACCCTTTCCGTAATTTTCCTTCAGCCGACCGTCCAGAACAACGAAGGCGATGTCAATGGGCGTACCCGCAAGTTTCTGAATCTCGC
>JAAYNO010000174.1 GCA_012520855.1 Clostridiaceae bacterium
AAGTTTATAATGCGCGGTATGGACAGCATTGAGAAAAGAGAAATACAAGAGGCTAATACAAATATAATCAAGGCACAAAACATTGTTTCCGAGTTTATGAATACTCTGGACATGCAATATGAGTTGTCTGCCAGTCTGAATTCCATATATGATTATATGTTAAGAAGGCTTATTGATGCCAATGTGGCTAAAGATAAAGAAATTCTTGAAGAAGTTCTTGGATTTGCAAAGATATTGCGGGATACCTGGGAGCAGGCCATGAAAATATCCAGGCATCAGAATAGAAAACCCACGGTTACTAAAGTTTAATAGGAGAGAAAAATGGATCCCAAAGAGTATGTCCGAAGATTAAAGGATATTTCATTAATAAAATTGTCATTATTAAACGAAATCCTTTTGTTTGTGCGCAGTCAAAATGAGGTAATAAAAGGACAGAGGTTTGAGGAAATGGACTTGCTCATAAAAGAGAAGCAAAAAAGAATGGATGCAGTAGATAAGCTGGATGAGCAGTTTGCAGCATATTCCTCAAAACTTAAGGAAATACTCTCCATTGATTCCTTTGAAGAGCTTCCAGGATATAATCTTCCCGGCACACAAGAGCTCAGGGATGTAATAGAAAGCATCCATCAAAAGCTTCAGGATATTAAAGGGGTGGATGACGAAAACATCAGTCTTGTAAAAACGGAGATGAAGGATATCAGGGAACAGATTAATAATACCAGCAATAATAAACGTGTTCAGGGAGCATATTATCCTTCCAGGAACAGCGTGACATCCTACTATTTTGACGAGAAAAAATAGGAAAATATAATTCTCCGGACATTAAGGAGGCATAATGGCTAATCGCGAATGCGTCAGATGTCACAGATTTTTCGAGCGAGTTGCGTTTGAAGAGGTTTGCCCGGTATGCTTCCCCATAGAAGAGGAAGAGTTCAGAAAGATCAAGGAATATCTTACCGTGCATCCCGGAGCAAGCTCCAATGAAGTAATGAGTGTTATCGGCGTTAGTTTAAAGTCTATCAGGCGTTATCTTAAAGAGGAAAGACTGGAAATAGTCGGTGATAATAAAGGATTCATTCGATGTGAATTATGTGGTCGTCCGCTAAACAGCGGACGGTTCTGTGACGGATGCTATAAAGAAGGTCAGGCATTAAGAGCAAAAGGATTCAGTGGTTCTTTAGGCGGTCCATTTGATAAGTATGGCGAAGAAACCCGTGAAAAAAGCAAAAAAGGTATATTGTATCGCGAAAAAAGTTAAAAAATTGATTAACCGGGGGCACAGAGAAGATATTCCAAAGTGCCCCCGGCTTTTTATTACAGTTAAAGGTTATCTTAAATGATAAGATGGCAGAATAGATCAGCGATGTAAATCACCAGGCTTGCGAGACTACGGACCGGAGTCTATAATATATAGCAAAGTAATTTATTACGGCTATCAGCAAAATGTAAAAGGCGGTCAATTTATGAAGACCATTACGATAAATGGCACTAACGATGAACGTTTCAGCTCTGCAGCAAAGGCTCTGCGGGAAGGCAGGCTGGTTGCATTTCCAACTGAGACAGTTTATGGGCTGGGGGCAAATGCCCTTGATCCTCAGGCTGTTAAAAGAATTTTTAAGGCAAAAGGACGTCCATTGGACAATCCGCTTATTGTTCACATTGCTAAGGTGTCTCAACTAAATCCATTGGTAAAGGAGATCCCTGCTCAGGCTGAGGCTCTAATCAATGCTTTCTGGCCTGGTCCGTTAACTTTAGTGCTGAAAAAATCGGGATTGGTACCGGATGAAATAACTGCAGGACTGGATACGGTTGCTGTTCGTATGCCCGATAATCCTATTGCATTAAAGCTGATTGAGGAGGCCAGTGTCCCTGTGGCAGCTCCGAGCGCAAATCTTTCAGGGCGGCCAAGCCCTACGACCTACCATCATGTTCTCGAAGATCTGAATGGACGCATAGAATACATTATTAACGGCGGTCCATGCAAAATAGGCGTGGAGTCAACAGTTTTGGATATTACATCAGGAATACCCGCCATACTAAGGCCCGGAGGGGTCACTATGGAAATGCTGGAAAAGGTTATCGGAAAAGTTGAGACCGATACTGCCTTAAAGCCGGAGGACGGAATCAAACCGCGATCTCCGGGAATGAAGTACCGGCATTATTCACCTAATGCTAAAATGTTTTTATTTGACGGGGAACCTGAAGAGGTCATTAAGAAAATCAACAGCCTTACTTCCGAAAATCACGCTAAAGGTCTTAGGACGGGAGTATTATCAAGCCTTGAAAATAAAGACAGATACATGGCTGAGGTTGTAGTGAATATAGGGTCACTGTCCTGCCTTGAAGATGTGGCGTCACGGCTCTATAATGCTTTAAGAAAATTTGATGAAGAAAAGGTAGACATAATATATTCCGAGTCCTTTTCAGAAGAAGGGATGGGAAGAGCAATCATGAATCGCCTGAGGAAGGCGTCCTCAGGCATGATCAGAAGTTAGAGGTTAGAAGTTGGAGGTTAGAATTCGTATCAATATGTCATCCTGCGAAGCGAAGGATCTTAATACTGTTAAAGGAGATAAAACATGAAAAAGATTATTTTAGTCTGCACCGGCAATACATGCAGAAGCCCTATGGCAGAAGCTTTGCTTAAGGAAATGCTGGAGGGAAGAGGGCTTGAAGATGAGATAATGGTATCGTCAGCAGGTATTTATGCGTTTGAGGGGGATGAGGCGAGTCCCCAGGCAATAGATGTCATGAAAAATGAGTATGGAATAGACTTGACCAGGCACAGAGCAAGGGTCCTATACGATAGTGATATTGAGAAAGCAAGCCTGATCCTTGTTATGACGAAGCATCACAAGGAAATGATAGCTGACATATATCCTGAAGCTGTTTCCAAAGTTCATTTGCTTAAGGAATATGCCGGCCTGGTTAAAGATACCGATGTTATAGATCCATTCGGACAGGATTATAATACCTACAAAAGATGTGCAAAAGAATTAGAGCAGCTTATATTAAAGGTGTCAGAAAAAATATGCGCACTATAAAAAAAGGATTTCTTTTGATCGAATGTAACATAATTAACATGTGAAAAGAGACATATAAACATTTTGACATACCCCATAGATTACTATAGAATTTATTTAGAAAAGGAGACGATTATTTATGAAAATTGCATTAGGGAGCGACCACGGTGGGTTTGAGCTGAAAGAAAGCATTAAGGCCTATCTATTAGAAAAAGGCTATGAAGTAGAGGATTTTGGAACATATGACACCAATTCGGTGGATTATCCCGCTTATGCATTAAAAGCGGCTATTGCGGTAAGCAAAGGCAAATGTGAAAAAGGAATATTAGTCTGTTCAACGGGCATAGGGATATCAATAGCGGCAAACAAGGTAAAAGGAATAAGGGCTGCGCTCTGCGGGGATCTATTATCGGCCAGGCTTACAAGAGAACATAACGATACCAATGTATTAGCCTTAGGAGCATTTATTGTAGGTAAAGAGCTTGCCTTTGCCATAGTCGATACATGGCTGAAAACCCCGTTTTCTGAAGAAGAAAGACATCAAAGACGCATTGATGCCATCGCAGAAATAGAAAAAGAATACTTAAAATAGACGTAAGCTTTAGGAGGCAATTTATGAATAACAATGTTTTTGTCTTTGACCATCCATTGATCCAACACAAAATATCACTTCTTCGTGATAAGAATACCAGCAGTAAGGAGTTTCGGGAATTGACCTCCGAAATATCCATGCTGATGGGCTACGAGGTCACAAGGGATATTCCCCTGAAAGAGGTAGAAATCGAAACCCCGATAGGATTAGCCAAGACCAAAGTTATATCGGGGAAAAAGCTTGCCTTTGTTCCTATTTTAAGAGCCGGGTTAGGTATGGTCGACGGAATGCTTAAGCTTGTTCCCATGGCAAGAGTGGGTCATATAGGCCTTTACCGGGATCATGAAACTCTGGAGCCTGTGGAGTATTACTGCAAACTACCACCTGATGTACGCGAACGTGATGTGGTTCTCCTCGATCCAATGCTTGCAACAGCGGGCTCTGCCTGCGACGCTGTTAAATTTATAAAGGATTACGGAGCAAAGAGCATTAAATTTGTATGTCTTATTGCATCAAAACATGGTATCGAAAGACTTAACCGGGAGCATCCTGATGTAGGTATCTATTGTGCTGCTGTTGATGAAAAGCTGAACGATATAGGTTATATTGTACCCGGGCTTGGTGATGCAGGGGACAGGCTCTTTGGAACAAAATAATTAATATTTGGGGGTCTTAGATATGCGACCATCATGGGATGAGTATTTCATGAGTATTGTAGAATTGGTCAAAACACGCTCTACATGTTTGAGAAGACAAGTAGGAGCCCTTATTGTAAAGGACAAACGTATTTTGGCCACCGGATATAATGGTGCGCCTGTTGGATGCAAACATTGTGAAGAAATAGGCTGTTTGAGGGATCAGCTTAATATTCCTTCGGGGCAGCGTCACGAAATATGCAGAGCTACCCATGCGGAGCAGAATGCCATAGCCCAGGCTGCTTATTCAGGAACCAGCATTAAGGATGGTACCCTCTATGTAACTGCACAGCCTTGTGTGTTGTGTGCTAAGCTGGCGATAAACGCCGGTATATCAAAAATAGTATTTAAGGGTAATTATCCCGATGAACTCGCAATGGAGTTGCTTCAGGAAGCCGGAGTACGAGTTTTAAAATATGAAGAACCTGAGTAAGACACGTACACCGCGCCCGACCAAGAGGTGTTTGTATGATCGTAATTGAGTTTCATCACATAGTAGCCTTTGCCGTAGCGCTTATCGTATCTTTTTTTGCAACGCCTGTAGCAAGAAGGATTGCAGTCAATGTCGGGGCTGTCAATATACCAGGGGATAGCCGTCGCATCCATAAAAACCCCATGCCTCTGCTGGGAGGATTAGCAATAATAATTGGCTTTATTCTTGCTATTGTTTATAGTTTTGCAACAAAAAACATAAAAGTTTTTGTCGGGTATCTCGTTAAGCCAAAAACCCTGGGACTTCTGCTGGGAGTCTTTATTATTATAATCCTTGGAATTGTAGATGACATCAAACCGCTCCGCGCCCGGGTCAAATTTCCTGTCCAGCTATTGGCCGCTATTATTGTTGTTGCCACCGGCACCAGAATTATAGCAATATCGAAGCCTTTTCAGGCAACCGTTGCCCTGCACCCCAGCATGATGTATTTTTTAGGTGATATTTTAGCATTTATAATTTCTGTTTTTTGGATTGTCGGGATGACAAATGCCATCAACTTCATTGATGGCCTCGACGGTCTGGCCGCGGGTGTGTCAGGAATCGCAGCTCTCACCTTGTATATTGTTGCTGTCATCAGAAGACAGGATGACATCGCTATTATTGCAGTTTCTTTAGTTGGAGCGATCTTCGGGTTTCTTCCATATAATTTTAATCCCGCAAAAATATTCATGGGGGATACCGGAGCCACCTTTTTAGGTTTTCTTCTTGCGATCATCTCAATAGAAGGAACGATGAAATCAATTACGGCTATTGCTGTTGCAATACCCATTCTGGTTCTCGGTCTCCCGATTTTTGACACTCTTTTTGCTATAATCAGAAGGATCATGAACGGAAAACCAATAGGCCAGGCAGACAGGGGCCATCTACATCACAGACTTCTAGATTTGGGCTTAAGTCATAGAATGTCGGTTATCATACTCTATGTGGTAAGCGGTGCCCTGGGACTTGTTTCGATTGCTCTTGTCGATAAGGGTCTCTTGCCGTCAATTATCCTATTGATCGTGCTCTTTATGTTCGGAATAGGCGGAGCCAGAAACTTAAAAGAAGTCAAAATGCTTCCTGAAGATAAAAGAATTCGTCAGAAGGACGCCATTGAGGACGCAGGGCTGGAAAGCGCGCAGCTTGAAGCCGCTTCCGGGGATAAGTCGCATGACAGGCCAAGCAATGAATCGCCCGGCAATTCGAGCGTCCTAAATGAAGAAAAGCCTGATACCGAAGGTAAGGAAAACGACTAAAGAACAATTGGAGAAATGTGATGAGTAGAATTAAAATCATGGCTGTGTTCGGCACCAGGCCGGAAGCAATAAAAATGGCTCCATTGGTTAAGGAGCTTAAAAAATATGATTCCATAGACTGTACGGTTTGTGTTACAGCACAGCACAGAGAAATGCTGGATCAGGTCCTGGAAATTTTCAATATAGAGCCTGATTATGACCTTAATATCATGAAAGCAAGGCAGACCTTGACCGAAATTACCACCAAAGCCACAGAAGGCCTTTATGGAGTTTTTACCGACGCATCTCCTGATATGGTATTGGTACACGGGGATACAACAACGACCTTTGCAGCATCGCTGGCGGCGTTTTACGCAAAGGTGAAGGTTGGTCATGTGGAAGCCGGATTAAGGTCTTTTGATAAGTATTCCCCTTACCCTGAAGAAATGAACAGAAGACTTACGGGGGCCATAGCCGATATACATTTTGCCCCTACTGCTTCAAATAAAGAAAACCTGTTAAAAGAGAATGTTTCGGAGGACAATATTTATGTTACCGGAAATACTGTTATAGATGCACTATCCGACACAGTGTTTCCGAATTATTCCTTCAAGGATCCTTTTTTAAAAGATTTTAGTTTCAGTGGAAAGAGAACCGTTCTGGTTACTGCCCACAGGCGGGAGAATATAGGTAAGCCGCTTGAAAATATTTGTACGGCTTTACGTAGGTTAGTTGATGATATACCCGATATTTCCATCGTTTATCCTGTACATCTGAACCCCGTCGTTCGTGAGACAGCCGGCAGAATACTCAAAGGCCATGAACGAATCCATCTTATTGAACCTTTGAATGTTCAGGATATGCACAACTTAATGTACAGATCCACTTTGATCATGACTGACTCAGGCGGACTTCAGGAGGAAGCTCCCTCCCTGGGCAAGCCTGTTTTGGTTCTCAGAAATGAGACTGAAAGGCCGGAAGCTATAAAAGCAGGAACTGTAAAGCTTTTGGGCACTGATGCGGAAACCGTTTATAAAGAGGCCAGATTGATTCTGGAAGATACTGATGAATATCAAAGAATGGCCAGGGCAATAAATCCCTATGGAGATGGGAAAGCCTCTGAAAGGATATGTGAAGCTCTCCTCTATTATTTTAAATTATCGGATGAAAGGCCGGGAGAGTTTTCTGCCTGATTTATAATACCTTTTTGTACCGGAAAGGAATGACCAATTAAATGGCTGATTTTTTGACTCATATTATTTTAGCCGATGAGGTCATGAAAAGAATAGAGAGTCGCAGAGTCTATGAGGGCGTTAATAAAAAACGCTCTCTTTATCATCTGGGTGCCCAGGGGCCGGATCCGCTGTTTTTTTATGATTGTTTTCCGGGCAGGGGCAAGGGAGAGCTGAAAGAGCTTGGAAGAGTGATGCACCGAAAGAAAACGGGGTCCTTCCTGCATAAAGGTTTTAGTAAGCTTCAGGATGTCTCCTATAATAAAAGCTGGATGAATGTCGCAATATATATGTGTGGTTTCATTTGTCATTTTACCCTGGACAGGCTGCTCCATCCTTATGTATATTGGGCAACCGATCAATGGATCTGGGGAGTTGACGGAACACCCAGGACCATTACTCACCAACAGGTCGAAATAGCTCTTGATGTTATATACTGGAGAGAAAAAAAGGGAAAGCATGCATATAAAGAAAAGACAAGCAAGCTGGTAAACATAGGCAGGCATTGGCCTGAAGGTGTGTCGGATCTTCTTATCGAAGCGTACAGAGATATTTACGGTATAGAAGTAACGGAAAAAGAGCTGAATAAAATATTGAGAGATTTTTACAGGGGACACGATCTGCTTTATGACCCTAAAGGCTGGAAAAAAGCAATGGTCAACTGGCTGGACAGCTTTACGGGCGGTGGTGTCAAGCCTCCCAAATATCCTTATCCGGTGGAACCTGACAGTACTATTGACTGGGCAAACAGAAAGAGGCGGACATGGGTCAATCCTTTTGTACAAGGTGAAACCCATGAGAGTTCCGTCGATGATATCCTGGAGGAAGCAGTCAATACTGCGGCTATCCACATAAATACCATATTTAAAAGGATATTTCAAAAAGAAAGCATTGATGACCTTTTCCCTGATTTAAGCTACATCACCGGAATGAGTATCGGGGACGGTCCTCTTTACTCATTTTGATCGACCTGAGAGAGGAACGACCGAAGGATCTCTTACTTCCAGCCTCTTACTTCATACTTCTAATTATAGAGAGGTGAAAACATGAACGACTATATTGCAAAAGCCATGGCACATAAAGGACAAATACGGGTATATGCAGCGGTAACAACCAGGACGGTAGAAAAGGCGAGAACTCTTCATAAAATGAATCCCACACCAATCGCAGCCCTTGGCAGGGTCCTGACGGGAGCTGCGCTGATGAGCCAGACACTGAAGGCTATCAATCAGACAATAACAATACAGATCAAAGGTGACGGCCCCATAGGAGGGATTGTCGCTGTTACCGACTATCAGGCAGGTGTGCGTGGTTATGTGCATAACCCGAATTTTGATGTTCCTCTGAATGCTCAAGGCAAATTTGATATAAAAACTGCAGTTGGATCCGGATACCTGAATGTAATAAAAGATTTGGGTCTGAAAGAGCCATATATTGGTTATGTGGATTTGGTCTCAGGTGAGATAGCCGAGGATTTGACATATTACTATGCCTCTTCAGAGCAAATACCGACGGCTATGAACCTCGGAGTGCTGATAGGAACGGAAGGCGAAATATTAGCGGCCGGAGGCTTCTTCATACAGCTTATGCCCGGGGCAGAGGAAGAGGCTATAGAAAAAGCAGAAAAAGGAATTTCAAACATCAAGTCAATTACAACACTAATTCATCAGGGGAAAACACCTGAGGACATTATAAAGATTATTTTTCCCGGTGAGGCTTTAGAGATATTCGAACCGGTTCCTGTAAGCTATAAATGCAATTGTTCCAAAGACCGAATGAAAAGAAATCTGATGGCTCTGGGGATGAAAGATTTAAAAGAAATAGCCGGGGATGAAACAGGAGCAGAGCTTATATGCCATTTCTGCAGCAAGCGATATAATTTTACTCAGAAAGAAATACTGGAACTTCTAAATAGTAAAAGATAAGGGAAAACAAATTTACCTGGAATATATGACAGTAAAGGAATGGATGCGGTACCATAGCCTTGCTTTTCTATGCTCTGATAAAATTATCGATTAATTAATTGAATGAAAGTGTTATTTTTAGATTTTGTGGCAAGAATACGTTTTAGGATTTGCCTGTATTTATGTATTTTCCGCAAGTAAAAAGATTCTTATCTGTATAAAATAATTACTGAAAAAACGAGAATACTATGGGTGAAATCTTATTTGGGTTATGGAGGGAGAGTATGAAAAAACGTATTTTTGCTGCGTCGATGGTTGTTATACTTGCATTTTGCCTTATTGGATTTACAGGCAGTGAATATCTGAAAGCCGAAGCAGCGCAAACATTCGAAAAAGTGAACTTTATTAATGGCGTGGTAATAGTTAACAAACTTAATCTAAGGAACGGGCCTTCTTTGGAGCATGATGTCATAGGTCAGTTCAAACAACACAAATGGCTGAATGTTCTGGCAAAAATAGGCGACTGGTACGCGGTATTCGACCCCGAATCCGGTAAGGTAGGGTGTGTGTATGGCCCATACCTGGCTAATCCGGATACCATAAACAAACAAGCCGGCAAGGCTGCTACGCCGACACCTGCAAATCCGCCACCGGCCGAGACACCGCCTGCTGATACTCCTGCACCCGGGCAGGGTAAAGAAGCGGACGATTTGTCTCAGCAGGAAAAATTGCTTCTTGATCTAATAAACCAGGAGCGGGCAAAGAGTAATCTTTCGCCTCTTATGGCGGATCCTGAGTTAATGAAGGTGGCAAGAACCAAAGCTAATGATATGACAAAGAACAATTATTTTTCACATTATTCACCAACCTATGGTTCTCCTTTTGATATGATGAGACAGTTCGGTATTTCATTCAAAGCTGCAGCCGAGAATATCGCAGGAAACTCAACTGTAGAAGGTGCTGTTAATTCATGGATGAAGTCGGAGGGTCATCGTAACAATATCATGAATGGTAATTACAATTATACCGGTATTGGTATTTCCAAAAGCACAAAATATGGATTTGTCTTTGTTCAGATGTTCATCAGAAAATAAAGAATACGTTTAGTATTGCAGTATTAAAAACGGTGGAGAGGAAAAATTCTGCCGTTTTTTTATGCTCCGAATTCTTTCCGGGAGCTTTTTATTTCCACAATATCCACAGAATCTATACACAGGGAAAACAGGCTGTTGATAAGATCGTGTTAATTTTGGGGATAAGTTGAATGATTTGAAACGGATTTTTCTGGGTAATATCAGAATATATATAATTGACACATGCACAGAGAGGGGTTGTTTTTATGAAATACACCATTAGAGGAAGACAGGTCAATGTCACAAAAGCTATGCATGATAAAGCCATTAAGAAAATAGGCAAGTTCGAGAGGTTTTTTAAGCCTGACACAGAAGCTGTGATAACGTTTAAAGTTGAAAAGGACCGGTTTATCTTTGAAACTGCGATATATTCAAACGGCACTATTATAAGAGCTGAAGAAAGCAGCAATGATATGTATGCTTCAATGGATATGGTCGTTGAAAAGCTGGAAAGGCAAATAAGAAAGCATAAAACAAAGTTGGGTAAAAAAATACATCAAGATGCGATGGTGCCCGAGAATTTTTTCATCAATGAGAAAATCGACGAAGAAGACGATTATGATATTGTCAGGACAAAACGTTTCCCATTGAAACCTATGAATACCGAAGAAGCGATCCTTCAGATGAACCTTCTCTCCCACAGCTTTTTTGTTTTTATAAATTCCGATACCGAAACTGTAAATGTGATATACCGGCGTAAAGACGGAAGATATGGGCTTATAGAGCCGGAATTCTGATTCAAGCTGGCTAGCGGGTGCAGAATCTGTTCTTCCGCACCCGTTAGCTGCTTGTAAATATAATAAATTGTAAAAATTTAATGTTTAAAGTACAAAAATTAATGGTATACATAAATATTATACTGATGATTCTTGTTCCTCCTTTATTATATAGAAGATGTTCAGTTCATATTATTTGAGCTGGGGGCACGAGTTTAGGAATTATTTATAAATAAATAGACGACAGTGCCTTTTTTTTGTGGGTAGGTTTTATAAAAGATAGGAAGGGTTTAAAATGCTTTTAAGAGATTGTGCCGGCGGTGTAGTTTTCTATGGTGATAAGGTTTTTCTCATCCTTAACGAGAAAAATGAATGGGTTATGCCTAAAGGTCTGATAAAAAACGGGGAAGAACCTCAGGATGCCGCAATCAGGAGAGTCTTCGAAGAAGTTGGTATCAAGGGTGACATCGTCGAGCAGGCAGGAAGAACATATTATGAGTTTTACTCGGTTACCAGGCAAAAGCCGGTATGCAATCGTATTGCCTGGTATATAATGCAGACCGACAACGACAATTTTCAGATAAACGAGCCGGAGAAATATTCAGAGGGAGGATTTTTCAATATTTCCGATGCTCTTGACATGATAACATACAGCCAGGATAAGTCTCTGGTTATGCAATCCTATAAAAAGCTATGTGATAAAATCGGCAAGAATCCGGATGTGTAAACGGTTGAATAAATAAATAGCAATCTGATAGAATGAAGGGTGGCTGCATGTCATTATTTGACCATGGGCCATCCTTTTTAAATTGAAATGTGCGAAGCATATTTC
>JAAYNO010000265.1 GCA_012520855.1 Clostridiaceae bacterium
CATGGAACGTTAAAGAGAACAAATCCATGAGCCGCTGCTTCTACTTTGATGTCTGCCATGTTTGAATAGATCGCAGGCGTGGGTGAGAGGAATGAGTAAGAAGGACCGTCAGACTGTGTAAGAATTAGACTCCAAACTGATTAAAAATATTGAAAATAGTGGCTTAGAGCTTGATTTTATGGTATAATGTAAGCATATATTAACTAAAGGTGATAATTATGGCATATATTACAGGAATAGATAGAAATCAAGCTCAACTGTTTCCTGAATTATTAGACGAATATGTAGATGCAGAGAACCCCGTACGTGTTATTGACGCTTTTGTAAGTAGTTTAGATATGAAAAAGCTTAAGTTTACAAAGACGGAGCAAAATGGGCCTGGGGCACCTTCATATGATCCGAGAGATATGCTGAAACTGTATATATACGGATATAGCAATGGGATTCGTACATCAAGGAAGCTTGAAAAGGCTACATATGTAAATGTTGAAGTAATGTGGCTAATCCAAAAGCTGCACCCGGATCATAAAACGATAGCAAATTTTAGAAGACAAAACAAGAGGCAATTAATGCAGGTATTTAGGGAATTCAATCTGTTATGTAAAGATTGGGATTTATTTGGAGGAGAGATAGTAGCCATAGATGGCACAAAGTTTCGAGCCGATAATTCTAAACGGAACAACTACAACAAAAAGAAAATAGACCGTCAAAAAAAGTATATAGACGAAAAAATAAACGAATATCTAAACGCGTTGGATTGTGGTGATCAAGAGCCAGAAGAAAAGCCACGGTATACAATAGATGAAATGAAAAAGAAAATTGAAGAATTAAAAGAAAGAAAAACATTTTATACAGATTTAGAACAGCAATTGGAAAGAAGCGGAGCAGATGAAGTATCGACAACTGACCCTGATTCTAGAATGATGGACAATAAAAAGAATGGGCTGGAAGTTAACTACAATGTACAGATAGCGGTAGACGAAAAGAATAAATTGATATTGGCAACGGACGTAACAAACAACCCCTCTGACCAAGGGCACTTAAACGATATGGCTCAATTGGCTAAAGAAGCTCTCGGAATGGAAGAGACGGCTACCCTTGAAGTACTGGCAGATAAAGGATATTACCAGGCTGATGATCTAAAAAAATGTGATAAAAATAATACCATAACATACGTTACACACCAAACATATTCTAACGGAACAGGAAACCCTGAATATTACAGCGAAAAGTTTAAATATGATCGAGTTAAGGATGTTTATATATGTCCGCAAGGTCAGGAGTTAAGAAGGGTAAACCATAAAAAAGACAACCCCGAAAGAATTAAATACAAAAACTACAAAGCCTGCGCTAAATGTCCGCATAAGGACTTATGTACAAAATCAAAGAAAGGGCGTGTTATCTCTCGGAGCTGCAATCAAGATTTCCTTGATACAGTTGATGCAAGAACAGCGCAGAATATGGATAAGTATCTACGGAGACAAATGATAGTGGAGCATCCTTTTGGGACTGTAAAGCGAACAATGAATGCTGGTTATTTTTTAACGAGGGGATTGGAATCAGTTAAAGCTGAAACTAATTTACTTTTTCTCGCTTACAATATGAAAAGGGTAATTAATATATTAGGAGTTACTGAAATTATCCGAAGAATAGAGGCTAATATCAGCCTTTTATTGAACGAATTAAAAAACGGCTATATATTTTTCTTTAAGATGAATCCAGAAAAATACATCACCGTTATTTAAAAAGGAGATTTGGGGAGCAACGGGGCTGATGTTATTAAATTAGAAATTATTTATTGACACAGCCTGACGGTCCCCGAAACTCAAAAAGAACAAAAAGGACCGTCCGAAATCACGGAAAAAGTCGTTCCTTAAATGTCATTCTGAG
>JAAYNO010000175.1 GCA_012520855.1 Clostridiaceae bacterium
AGCGGTCTCCAAAACCGCGTGTCGCGGGTTCGATCCCTGTCTCCCCTGCCACAACGTAAAAAATCCTATTCAAGCGAATTACAAGCTTTGGATAGGAATTTTTTTAATTAAAAATATTGACCGCATGCGGATCTTGTCGGTTACTTTGCAGGCTTACATTCGGGCAGATGATGCTTTATGAATATTGCAGCTTGAATGTCTATATAGTATAATATGGAAATGCAAACCCTTATAATTTTGTTATTAATTACACATCATGTATGCATTTATACGATATAAACGACCGTATCCAGAGGTGGAGACATGAGCGAGACGGATAAAAATGTCAAAAATAATCTTTTTACCTCATTTTCTTGGTTGCTCCGTTCTAAAGATAACATTAATTTAAAAAACGTACGAATGAATCATATTCAATACATGCTGATATTCCCTTTAGCTCCCGTTTTTGCAAATATGCAGGGAGTCTTGTTCAGTGAATCCACACGGCTTTTCGGGCTGGATGCCATGACCCTGATGGGAAGCGCTTACTGTATAGGAGCAGGAGTATTATTTGCTATTACGAGTGTAAAAAATATGGCGATGGCCTCCCGGATATTCGCAATCGTTACGGCAGGTGCATATATCCCCTGGATATTGATGGCTGAAAGCCGGCTGAGTTTACTTCTGGCAATCATTTTCATGTTCGGCTTAGGTGGCTGTGCCGCTTGTGCTGCTTTTGCCTATACCTTTGCGCTAAATAATACCGAGCGGTTTCTTGGCGCAGCAGCTATATCGTTTTTTTTCGCACTTAATCAGATCGATTCGGGACTGTCTTTTTTATCCGGTTATTTTAGCAAGCTTTATTTGACGGCGCTTGTAGCAGGCAGCTGCATCTGCCTCTTTCTCTATAAAACAAAGGATTATCTGGTTGTGGAGAAAAGGCCAAAAGCGCCTTTGAATCCTGCGCTTAAATTGATGCTGTACTTTTTCATATCCCACTATTTCGTTGAAATATTCTATACCTATCTGCCGGGAGCATCCTCACCCGGTGCTATGGTGGCGAACGGGACAGTGGGGATTCTGGTGGTTGTTCTTGCCGTAGCTTTGCAGTTTATCACTAAACGCAGTGTTTGGAATATGTGTAATCTGTTTTTTCTCGCCATGATCTGTACATATATACTTTATTTTTCGCCTGAAGGCTCTGCTTTCAGGAACGCTGCCCGCTTCATACATGGTTTTGAACAGATGGGGTATATCGCAGCATACTACTTACTTGGCTGCGTATTTAAGAAGCACGGGAACTTTCCTCTTTTTAAGCTGTGCGTCGTAACGATCCTTCCTGTCAGCATGCTCTCGTATGTGATCCCGGGCTTGTTCTCGGCTTATGCACCGAAGTTCCTGCCTCACGCGGCGGCTATTACATCCAGCATTATATTTATTATATTTATACTCTTATCGCCCGCTTATTCAAAGCATCTGTTTTTTGCAGACTGGTCGGATGATTTTTATAGCACAGATATGGCAGAGGCTGCCAACAAGCTGGAGCAGTCAAATGCCCTGGACGGCCTTGGGCTGTCGCCCCGGGAAAAGGAAATTGCCTTGCTGCTTCTTTGCGGCAAATCTGCAAAACAGATCGCCGAAGAACTGGGTATTGCAATAAATACAGCTAATTTTCATATAAAAAACCTGTATAAAAAGTTGCGTATCGGCAGCCGTTCCGAGCTGTTTGCGCGCTTCAGCACTCTGCCCCGCATTACGAAGCATTAAGGCTATTGGACAAAAGAAGATTGTTCGATATTGGATAAGATCAATATACCCGTTCAGATAAGATCCTTCACTGCGCTCAGGATGACATGCCTGAGCAAACATAACAAGATTCTTCGCTATGCTCAGAATGACATCTTATGGACAACTTTATCAGTAGCCTTGGACAGGCACCTTATCCCCTCGTCCCACTTTACGACCATTTAATGCTTGTGTCAAAGCTTGCATTGACCGAGCCTTCCACTTCGAAGAGCCATAGATCAAGGCTGTAGGATACCGTACATGAGCATGCCAGCGACCACGAATCAAAAGGATATGCCGAGCCTATCTTTCCTCTTGCATCCAGGTAGAAGCTGATGATATTGAACCTTTTTTTGCCAACCTTTATGCCGCCCTCAATGCCGCCCTTGAGATAGAGCTCCAGAGTGAAGGAGTTGTCGGCAAAGTAATAAGCCCCGTCAGCTCCCGCGTAAAGGTAGCCGCGAAGATAAACAATGGCGATCTCAATGCTCTTTTCCAACCCCAGCTCCATCTTGGCCTGAACCATGGAGCCCCCATCCTCATCTATGCGGAAGCCAACCCCCATGCCCAGATGGAAGATGCCTATATTACCTACCAGCGTTTCCGGGTATCCAAGATAGACGCCGAACAGCTTGGGACTGTACTCAAAGCCGAGGCTGCCGCCAACCTCAGCTAAAAACAGATTGATCCTGTCAAGAGTCATACTGAAAGAAAAGTAGCGATCAGCATGTCTGTACCTTATGTCGGCAGACCCCACCTTTGTGAATCCTCCGTCAACATCTATCAGTGAGCTGATGCTTAAAGGGAGATAAAGGCTGCCGCTGGCGCTTACCGAAGGGCCGCGCTCAAAGCCGAAGTACAAATCACGTATCTCACAGAGCTTTGAGACTTCAAGCGTTCCTCTTATGCCTGCAGCAAAGGTTGTATTGCTTCCCTGATGCGTCTTAAGATCATCAATGAATCCTTTTATCTGGCTGGCCTGATCGGGGAACGCAAACCGCTTTTGCTCATCCCGTGATATTTCCATGTTATAGGTGACCATGCCGGTAAAACCACGGATCTCGCCGCCACCCAGCGAGATCTTTCCGTTCTGGCTTTCAGGAACCAGCCCGATCGCAAAGTAACACCTGTCGTGCTGATTATCATATCCAAAGCGGGTTTCAGCTTTGATCGGCATACCTTTCAGCTGCTGCAGGAAGTTGAATTCCAGCTGGTCGGTATCAAATTCCACAAGTCCTCCGGCATTCTGCAGCTTCTTGGGAACCAAAACTCCGGAAACGTCCACACAACCGTCAAAGGAAGTTTCAAGGACTGAATGCGATTCATTATATATAACTTTATGATCGCCCAAAACAGCGGGACACTCTATAATAAGCTGATCTCTGGTGTCACCTGAAAGGGCTATGATATCCGAAAGCTGCGTCGCGCCGTACAGATTCATTCTTACTGCTCCTGTATCCCTGTGTACTAGCTCAAATCTGCGTATTTCCATGGGAAAGCCTTCAAAGTCAATATTCACAGGCCTGGTTAGATAAACAGCAGTATATTTGCGTCCATGCGCATCGTTTTCATTGCCTGCCCGGGTTTTATCGGCCGGGATAACCATATCCGAGAATGTCAGGATTTCAGACGATGAAATACCCGCAACAGGCTCGTCAGGTTCGGGGAGCTTAAGCCCTCCGCTGATGTGCAGACCGTCTTCCTTGAAGAAGCCGCCGTCTATCCTGACATCTATATCTTTAGCCAGAGCATCTTCAACCATTGTCGGTGCAACGGAGCATAGGAATGCCCCTTTCTTTCCGTCCTCATTATCCTCCTTGTTTGTATACAGCTTGGCTTTCAGCCATTTTTCCTGCAGCAGGTCAACCCTGACCTCCGCATTGATTTCAAGATTCACACGGTTGGCATACATGTCGAGCAGACAGTCGTAAACCATCACCTCGGTAAAGCCGCCCAATCTGTCTCCAAAGTCTGCGGGAACACCATCGGGGTTATAGAGATAGGTCTGATAGTTAAAACCGTTCAGATCATATATCATTTCGCCTTCGGCAAGGCTGAAATCAACAGCTCCTCCACCGTCACGCTGGATAAAGTCGGGAGGCAGCTTAAGGGTGCCACCCTTGATTACAAGCCCTACCCAGAACGGCTTTTCAGTTTCATTCGGTGTCTGGGAACCGCCCTGCTTTGGCAAGTAGTCCTCTCTGTCAAGATCAACGGTGACACCGTTCGGAGACACCACAATCGCCTGAGCACGCTGGGTTGAGATGTCCAGGCTGCGTTCGGTGATCCTCGTAGGCGACATGTGGCTGTTTTCCATTACAAAGCCTTTTCCGGTCCAGTTATTGACCTCGATTGGGATCCATGAACACTTATCCTGAAGTGCAAAGTCGTCCGGAACGATCAACAGGCCATTTTGCTGTACGGTCTCCCCGAACTGTATAAGCCCCTCACGCATTACGTTTTCCAGCAAGTCCGTCATTATGCCGCTCACAAGATCATCCATCGCATTGGTTTTCGGGTGGCCTCCCACATATGTTCCCGGAACACCTTCGCCCGTAATGCCTTCCTGCTCAAAGGGCAATACCAGCATTCCTGACAGATACCCTCCCGGCTGAACCTCACCGTCCATGAACACCAGGGTAGCGGAATCCACACGCAGTGCGGCTCCGCCCGGTGCAAGAAGCTGCAGGCTCTGTTCCTTGCTTTCAATAATGGTTCCGTTCATTCTGCCCTGTAAGTCGAAGGTCAGGTTTGTGGCTGCGGCAAACTCCAGTCCTTCGTTATTCAATGTTTCAAGATGTGATTTCATTATGATCTTGCTATCAACCAGAGTTATAAGATCCCTGGCGCCTGTTTTGCTCCCATTGAGCCGTATCCAGATCTCCCGGTAATTTTTAAGAATGAACTGCTCGTACCGGATCACAGGTTTGGTCTTATCAAGTATAATGTTCCCGACCCGAAGCTCGGCATCTTCAAACTCAAGGGCATATACGTCCCCAATAAGATTTTTATTGAATGTACTCTTTATATAACCACTCACTTCAGCTCTGCCCAACCCGGGGGCAATAGCCAGGCTTGCAAGCTTCACCCCGATGCCTGGCAGTTCGACAGGCTCAGTTATATAGACATACCCAAGATACATCGTATCGTAATTGCTGTTTCCGCTCTTTTTTTGAATGTTCTCTGCATAGACTGAAACCGGGATCGGGGTTTCGTAACCGATATCGAGCATGGCAGTACCTGTATAAACCGGAAAAGTTGCTGATTTCGGAGCTTTCAGATTCACTTCTGTCAGCCTGAAGTTCATGCAGTACATTAAGTCGGACTTAAACTCAATATATCCGGACACGGCTGCCGGGTCGGCATACTGAACAGATGGCTGGGCAGATGAAGATGTGCCGGGCTGTACCGGTTGGGCGGCTGACACACTCAAAGTCCTTATATCTCCATTGCTTGCCAGGCCAAGAGGATTTATCGGTATGGTTGTCTCTTTCGGATTGCCCGGTGTGGAAAGAGAGGTAACATTCAGGGTGATTTCTTTTGAATCTGAGCCATAAGAGTTTGTGACCTTCACAATAAATCTGTATGTACCCGGATCTATGAATTTGCTTACCGTCAGTAGTCCGGAATTATCGACGGATGCCTGAGAAGGAACACCTAAACGCTTCGATATAGGCTCCAGTGACCATGTCAGAGGTTTGGTACCTGTAGCTGAAAGCTGAATACTTAAGTCTTTATTCCTGGAAATCATACTGAAGGTGTATGAGTCGTCCCGCGTATCCAGTTTTGGCGCCGCTCCGACATCCATTCTGCGGCTTACCCTCAGTGTAAAGGAATCGGTATTCTCACCATAGTCATTTTTAGCTTTAAGGGTTACATTATAAACTCCTGCTTTGAGGGAGGAATCCGATATAAATTTTTTTGCACCCTTATCGATAGAAAAGTTTTTGACTGAATTGCCCGATGGATCAATTACCGCAGCAGATACAGTAATCGGTTCGGTGCCTGTTAGCTCAAACTGCACGCTTATAGAAATTCCTTCGAAGGTATTATATTCATTTTCCGGAACCATGATTACAGGCGCAATTCCGGAAGGCTCCGGAAGGTCATCCGGTATTACTATATCTCCGGGGGGATCAATGACCCCCGGAACCTCAGGAATCACATATTCATTCGGGATATCAGGAATAATCGTCTTGAGGTCGGACACAAATGCAAGACTGACCAAAACCGGCTCTGAGAATTCCGACAGGTAGCCTCCGGTGTCAAGGACCTTTACCTTGTACCAGTTAGACGCGTATATATCGGCCTCTGTGTCCTCCCACTTCTGCTCGAAAAGCAGCGGGCTTGCCTGATAGTAGGTTCCGTCTTTTTTATCCGACCGGTAGACTATATAACCCACAGTATCGGCCAGACACTGTTCGGGCGTCAGAGGGGACATTTTGGGTGAATTCCAGGACAGATGAGGTACATTATTAACCATTTTTCCGGTCAATCCATCTATGGGATCAAAGGGACGATTCCTGCGCGGAGTAGCCTCAACGGGCTCGGGTCTTGAAGAACCGAGATTGTCGTCATTCCAGGCTTGCACCGTGTACAGATATTTCACACCATATCTGGCTGTGGTATCAATAAAGGATAACGGCTTCAAAAGACCTGTAGCAGGATCAACAGCTTCTGTGGTATCATAATCGGCGGGCAGCTCTCCAACTTTTGTCCAAACTATTTTCCCAAGCATTTTTTCACTTAAGTCTTCATAATCGGCCAGTGCCAGAGGACCGAACTTATCGAGTATCCGATTAAATGCGTCAAGAGCACTCTGCGTTCCAAGGGAGGCTATGTTTTCTATTATAGATGAGGATTCCCCGAATGATATGGTCTTAAATCTGCTAACGGGCAGAATTGCAGTCCCCTGTGCGGCTGCTGCCGGCAAGGAGCCGATGTTCAGCGATTTTTCCAACATTCCGGCCATAAAGGTATCTTTCTGAGATGGTGGTTCAAATATTCCTGAAAGAATCCCGGGAGAATATTGAAGCATCTCAAAGTACTCTTTATCACTAATGACGGGTATTGAGGCGCGGTAAATCTCATACCTGTCACAATGGCTGACAGCCGAGAAATTGATTTGTACGCCATCCTTCCGGGACAGGGGCAGCAACAGATTTGGAGTTTCAGGCGGCTTGGTGGAGGGAACACGGAAGCGCTGCACCCGTCCAACCGTCGATTCCACACCCCAGGGTGAAACCGAGGTTACTTTGTAGTAATAATAATGGGCAAAGGACTGTTCAACCCGTTCGGTATATTTGGGTATTTTCAAACGGTCACCTACCAGTGTCCATTCAAGCTTTGATTCATCTATGGGTTTTTTGAATGAGGGTACCTCACTGCGGTAAACACGGTAATACTCAACTTGTGGATCATCGGGTGTTTCCCAGTTTACATAAACATATCCGCCTTCGGGGGCATCGGGGATACCTAAGGCACCGGCAAATGCATCTATAAAGTCCAGATATGGGTTTGCTTCGGTTAATTGATATTTAATTTCTATCTCGGGCTCAAGGCAGACAAGAAAGAGGGAAATACTTCCCGGCTCATTGGAAAGGCCTCCTATCACCATTTGATTCTGGGTCAAAGCCGCCTCGTTGACACGTCTCCATTTTCCCATACGCAAAAGCTCAGTTCGGGACATGCTCTGCATCTCTTCCAGTGACCTGGGTTTAAACATTGGACTGTAAATGACATATCCGCCCAATCCTTCGCCGCTGTAGGCCGGCCATTTGAGGCGGGCAGTACCGTCAGGCAGTACATCCTCACCCCGGACAGCAAGGAACATGTGTATGTAGCGGTCATCAGGCAAATTGCCGTAATTCTCGTCAAGAAACCTGGAAGCAGCCCCGTAGACAAGGAAATCTCCTATCTGGACTCCATCATTCTTAGCATTTGTGAGCGTATCAGTGTAAGCCCCTGCCGGACATGGTCTTGGGGGAAGGCCGGCAGTGTTTTCAAGGTCAGCAAAAGTAACGATTTCGGGCATTATAATACCCGGATGAGCACCCGAATAATCAGGCAGCTCGTTGATGTGCATGGAAATTGAAAGCCCGGCGGGAATCTCCGGCTCGGTATCGGTTGGGATCGATATTGCAGCCGACTGGGACCAGGCACTCTCGTTATTCCATGAATCCCAGGCTGAAACCCAATATTTGTAGGTACAGCCTTCTTCAATATCAATATCGAAATATGCCACATCAGGATAAGCAGGGTTGAATTCTGAGAGAAAAAGATGGATGGCCTTTTTGCGCTTGATCTTTTTGTATGACGGTTCCTCTGCTGTTAATTGAGGCATACCAGACGATTGAGCGGTCATTCCCGTGCTGCCTGTGTTCTCTCCCTGTTCCTCTTCAGGCGGTTCGGGATTGTCGTAGGTAATGTCAGCCAGCACCTCAGGCTTTCCGAATGGTCTGGACCCTGCGGCAACAGCACGATATATGGTAAATCTTACGGTATCGGGTGAATCTGTATAGATAGGCAGTACAATTCCCCGTTTTCCGGAGTTCGCTTCTATTGCTTCCTGCACTGCCAGCAAGGGATCGACTGCGTCGTCCGAACGTATGGGAGTGTCTATCGAAGGTGAGTTGGGCGGAGTCACCTTTTCGACTTTGAAGGATATCGTATCGGAGTATTCGCTCATCCGTCCGAAAACATCAAGAGAACGGATGCGATATGTGGCCGTACGCCCGTTTTTAACTGTGTCCTCAAAGAACACAGGCGATTCAAAATATACATCGGTTTCGTCAAGTATGTATGAAACAGCGACCGGTTCATCGTTTATCTGTTTAAAAGTGCTTTCACCGTTAAGTTTTCTCTCGATAAAATATCCGCTGAGTATACTTCTTTCCTCCTGGGTCTGGGCTTGCATCCATCGCAGCGGTACCTTTTCATCCAGGCCATAACCCATCAGCCCCTCAGGTTTTGTAAGCTTATTCTCTGTTCCCTTCGTAACAGTAACAGACGATTTCCCTCCGTCCGGTGTCATGACCTCATATTTTATTTCACTCCCATTCGGAAGGCTCAGAGATGAGATATCGTCCTTGAATAAAAATCCGGCCTCTTCGGCAAACTCACTGTCCACAAAGCTGAGAGTCGTAAGCTGCTGTCTTGCAGAAAGAATTGACTGGGCAATATCAAATTTTCTTGCTCCGTTCAGATCATACCTGATTTGGTCGATACCGGAAAACGGTTCTGCCTGCTTGACAGAGAATTTTTCAAGTAAAGAAAAAGACATATTTATCCGGGAGCCCAAATCCGTTTCGATCAGCCCGCCGGTTACATATACAGGCTGGTTTAATATATGGTCAACATATGGTATTTTTTGTTCAATATTTGCCGGAATCGTTAAAAGAGCATTTTTAAGTTCTATATAATCCAGTTCGCCTCCCACCCGGGGTTTTGGGGTAAGGGAATCACTTCTATAGGCAGTATTCCTGAATTCCTCCGCTGTCATTTCCAGAATTGCAAGTTTTTCGGGTGTAAGGGCTGCCTGTTCATACAGGGCCAGTATCATATCCGCATCGGATACCGAAAGATTTCCTGCAAGTACTTTCATGGGTGAAGCCTGCCCCTGGGCTATAAGTTCCCTGCTGCCGCCGACCACACGATAAAGCTTATAACCGTTTTCAGGGAGCCAATCACCTGAGGGTGTCATATGAACAAGCACTTCATCTGGTGGCTGCCAGACTCCTTTAATATTTATAGATGCTGGATGTGTTACTAGATTATCGTAACCGCGCTGTTTCGGCTTAAGCAGGCGTTCGGTCGCACCCTTAAGATTTATAAGGGTTGCTTTCTGAATATCAATTATATTCTGCGAAACCGCCAGCTCTCCGGTTGTCTGGATAGCCACACCACCTGAAGAACCTATAGCTTCCATATCCGGATTCTCCCCGGTTTGATGAGACACTCCTGAAGAAGCAGTTTCTTCTCCTGAAGCATTTGATACATGCTCTGTTCCTGTAATTTCCTGTTCTTGTGCAAACAGCTCTGTCAATTGTCTGTCCAGGCTTCGAAGATTATTAAGAGCTAACCTTGAATCTACTATGTCTGTAAGAACCTCTGCATTAATCAATTCTTCTGCAGCTTGCGGATTCTTAAGCAGAGAGTCGATGTCGGGATCATAGCTATGAAGGATTTCTTCAAGTGTCTGCGGCTCATTGCCGACAGTATCAGATAGGATATACGACCGATCCGGGAGATAAGAAAAAACTTCTCTTGAAAATACCCCGCTGGCCCACAGGATCCCGGTTGTTAAAACCGATACGGTCAGGACGGTCACAGCCAGGGAGCGGATCAGATGTGTCCTGAATTGCGCAAAAACCCAATCAACAATGCTTTTTAATATCTTCATTTATTTATCAACTCCAACTCATACTTAATCCAATTTTACAGTTAATCTAATATAACTGGGTAGCTACCAAAAATGGTGGGGTCCAAAGAAATGAGGATATTAATAATAAAAGGAACTGTCTCAACCACTTATCAACTTTTTGAGACAGTTCCTTATAAACTCTTCTTTTATTTCATGCTGTATTGCTTCTTACGGCTCAACCTCTAGCATCGTATTTATTTGCGCAAACTCTGACGCGGTTATATTGATATTTGCTCCGGTCACATTTTCCAGACTGTTGTTTCTTCCTTTGGCGAACAGATCCGAAATAATGTATACCGCATCACCGTCGTCACCTTTTCCTGTTGTTATAGTAAGGCCGTTAAACTGCACATTTTTAAGCTGGGTCCTGTTTGCCTCAACGGCCAAAGCCCCAACCGTCACAGGAATACCGGAATTTACATTCAATTTTATATTCATGTTATCGAAAGTCAAATCCTCGATATATGCGCCTTCCAGCGATAAGAACAACCCTGCGGACTTGCTTTTGTCATTATCCAGCTTCCTGCTGGCAACACTTATTGTTATATTCTTAAGGCTGTATCCATTACCGTAAATCTTACCTTTAAATCTTTCGGCCATTTCGATGGAAATTCCGTCAAAATCTATATCCTTACCAATAATATAGCCGTCAACAGTATTTCCGTTGCGGTCAGTGCCAAAGAAACCATACTTGCCGCCGGTTTTTAATTCCTCCGGATTTGTTATACGGGCATAGTTTCCTTCAATGTACTTCAAATATACACGCTTATCGGATGTATTATTTATATAATCATTAATTGCTTTATCGTATAATTCATCCTTGCGCTGCCTGATTTTCATCCTGTCCGACTCATTATCTGTTGTGATTTCATACCCCAGCTTATTTATATATAAATCAGGGTTAACAGACTCTGAATTGCTTTCCTGCTCGTCTGGCTCTATATATCCAACCTTCTTGAAAAACTGTGGAAACTCCTCGTAAAGCCGGGCATAAATCTCTTCATTTGAAGGGATCAGAGGTGTATAGGCATATTGGGAGAACTCGTAAGGTATTGTACATGAGCTGTCAGAAAAGTATCCGTAAAAAGTATAGCCCTTCTTGGCAATAAGAGTCTGGGCTGCTCCAGACAACTCCTGAACAGGAGAGTTTTCGGTTATATTCTTGGAGAACAAGACCTCTCCAGTTTCAGCGTCAATATATTCAACCTTACCCTGCGGGATCCATCTGGCAAATAGGGTCATATCACCTTGTACCCTGTCTTCGTCGAAATCCCATCTATCCTCTGGTTTAAAGGAATATCCGATCACTTTTCCGCTGCTGTCGGTTATATCCTCTTTTGCGGTATACCAGCCAGCCAGGACATATCCGTCCTTTACAGGCTCTATCAGCATATTTGTTGTACCTGCAGGTTTAAACAAATATGAATTTTTCATATAATATGTCTCACGTATTTCGCGTGAATTGATCGTCCCGCCTAATGCATCATAAATCACTGTGCAGTCATAGCCCCATTCGCCAGGGTTCACTGCATTGTCCCTGATAGAGCATGCGCTCAGTATAAGCATGGCTGCAACCAAAACAACTAATATTGATTTATGACAGAGGCTTTTTGTTTTTATCATGTCTGACTTTTCCCTCCTGACAGGCATAAAAGCTATCTACTTAAACCATATCTTGACGCAGAAAAGTATAAATAGCGCTAGTCCTCCAAAAACCATTACAATAAAGAAAATATGTGAAAGTATCACACTTAATATAACTCTTCTGCGCTCTTCTTTTGAAAGCCGGCTTTGTTCTTTTTCTTCCCTGACCTTGCCAAACTCATCAAATGCCGTGCGTCTTATAATCGAACGCGGCATTCCGTCGATGTTCATATTGGCTATTACTCTGCCGTCATCTACAAAATCATCTGTTTTCTTTTTCTTCTTCTTTTTTTTACTCAAACCATCCATATTAATCCTGGCTATACAAATGGCATGCAACCATATGTCCCTCTTCATATTCCTTTAATTTAGGGACTTTTCTGGCGCAAACCTCCATACAGCTTTGGCACCTTGTTCTGAATTTGCATCCCGATGGCGGATTGACCGGACTGGGTATATCACCTGAAAGAATTATTCTGTTCATTTTTACATCAGGATCGGATATAGGTACAGCCGACAATAAAGCCTTTGTATAAGGATGCATAGGATTTTCGAATATACGCTTTTTATCTCCCATCTCCATCATACTTCCGAGATACATTACTCCGATGGTATCTGAGATATATTCCACAACAGATAAGTCATGTGAGATAAACAGGTATGTATATCCATACTGCTCCTGCAAATCCTTCATAAGGTTAATGATCTGGGCTTGAATGGATACATCCAAAGCGCTTAACGGCTCATCGCAAACAATAAACTTGGGGTTCAGCGCAACTGCTCTGGCAATACTTATACGCTGTCTCTGCCCTCCCGAGAATTCATGGGGATAACGGTAAAAATACTGAGGCTGCAAACCACAGTCACGCATAACCTTAAGGATATACGATCTGTATTGGGATTTAGGAACTATCCTGTGTTCCCTTACAGCTTCACCAATGATTTCACCTACAGGCATACGCGGCGAAAGGCTTGAATATGGATCCTGGAATATCATTTGCATCTGCGGACGCATTCTTCTCAATTTGCCCGGAGATATCTTTGAGAGATCCTTTCCGTCAAAAACAACCTGTCCGCCTGTTATGTCGTGAAGCCTTAATATCGAACGTCCTGCCGTTGTTTTGCCGCAGCCTGACTCGCCCACCAGTCCCATTGTTGTGCCGCGCTTTATTTTGAATGATATATCATCCACGGCTTTAACATAAGCTCTGTTTTTACTTATGGAAAACCTGGAAACTGGATAATACTTTTTTAAGTTTTTTACTTCCAAAATATAATCATTATCTATTTTAGCTTTTTCCATGGCTGCCTTTTCTACTCCTTTGCTAAATCGTCCCCTGAAAGGCGGCTTTCATCGTAAAGATAACAGGCTGCAAAGTGGGTCGGTGAAAACTGTATCAATTTCGGGTATTCTCCCAGACAAACTTCCATAGCCCTGTCACATCTGTTATAGAAATAACAGTGATCAGGCATATTGATCGGATTCGGAACCTGTCCCTTTATGCTGAATAATCTGTCATCTGTCGTCTTACCGCTTGGTTTTGATTTCATGAGCCCGATCGTATACGGATGCTTGGGACTGTGGAATATCTCCCTGACCGTACCCTTTTCAATGATCCTGCCCGCATACATTACTACCACAAGATCAGCCATTTCTGCTATGACTCCGAGATCATGGGTAATAAGCATAATACTTCCGTTTATTTTCTCTTTTATCTCTCTTAATAGCTCCAGTATTTGTGCCTGAATAGTAACATCCAGAGCTGTGGTAGGCTCATCGGCAATAATAAGCCTTGGATTGCACGAAAGCGCCATCGCTATCATCACACGCTGGCGCATGCCGCCTGAAAGCTCGTGAGGATATTTTGAATATATTTTTTCAGGCATAGCTATTCCAACCAATCTGAGCATTTCTATGCTTCTTTTCTTTGCCGATTCAGGTGTCATTCCATCTTCATGGAGAAGTACCACTTCGTCCATCTGTTCACCGATCCTGAAGACCGGATTCAAGCTTGTCATTGGCTCCTGGAAAATCATTGAGATATCTTTCCCTCGGATTTTCAGCATTTTATCCCTTGGGACTTTTGTTATCTCATAGCATTTTCCATCATTGGCCTTGTAGCGGATACTGCCTTCCACGATCTGACCGGTAGGAGCCTGTACAAGCTGCATAAGCGAAAGACTTGTGACCGATTTACCACAGCCTGACTCCCCTACGATCCCGACGATTTTCCCCTGGGGCACATCAAAGGACACTCCGTTAACAGATTTAACGGTTCCCACATCTGTGAAGAAATATGTGTGAAGATTTTCAAACTCGACAACATTGTTAGGGTCTCTCATCTGAGTGAGATATTCCTCCTCAGGCACATTTTTGCGAGCCTTCATTCTCTCATAATACTTTATTATTTTGTTATTTTCCTTACTGATGCGCCTTTCATCACGAAGGGTCAAATACATCGTGTTATCTATGCCTTCTATTTTCTTACGTTTAAATATATTCAATAAACCCACATTGCCACCTACCTTTTCATCCTTGGGTCAAATGCGTCTCTGAGGCCGTCACCTATGAAGCTGAATCCTAAAACTGTCACAACGATGAGAATACCAGCAGGAACCCACATATTCGGGTAATATGCCAGGATCTCCTGCCCTCTTGACGGATCGGCCAGTGCGATCATAGATCCCCATGCTGCTCTTGGGAAGGGAACACCTAACCCCAGGTAAGACAGGGTAGACTCATAAAGTATCACGCCGCCAAGACCCAATGTTGCACTTACAATCAACTGAGGCATCGTATTTGGTATAAGATGCCTGAATATTTTATGGATGGAGCTGATACCGGTAGTTGTAGCTGCCATCATGTATTCCTGCTCTCTCAGCATAAGGATCTGCCCTCTTACAATACGGGCGACGCCTGTCCAGCCCATAAGGGTTATAAAGGCCATCAAATAATATATCCTGTGCTCGGCAGGTATAGTTTCTATTGAGCTGATCGCCGCCGAAAGAACCAGAAGTATCGGCAGATAAGGCAAACAGGCAAATACATCTACGATCCTCATAATAAGTTGGTCAACCCATTTTCCAAAATAGCCGGCCAACCCTCCCAGGATAATACCCACAAGAGTTTCCAAAAATATTACTATAAATGATATGACCAGCGAAATCCGGCCTCCATACATCAGCCGGGTAAATATATCAAAACCAGACGTATCAGTACCAAGCCAATGCTCGGCAGAGGGAGGTGCTTTAAATATAATAACGGTCTGGGATTTGTCATAATAATCATATGTTCTGCCATCCGGCCCTGTAAACTGGGCAACGGTAACCATATCGGTATTTCTTTCTATCTTGAACACCTGAGTTTCTTTATATCCCCAGGTGGCATCTATAATCAGAGGTCCTACGAATGAAAAAATAAATACGAATATGATCATTATCAGACCCGCAATTGACAGCTTACTTTTAAAAAACCTTTTTGCTACCATGCGTCCGGGAGAGATCACTCTGAAATTCTGAACTAACTCCGGCTCTGTATTATTATTGTCAGTATAGCTCATGGCTTTATTTCTTTCTTTATCAGTCATTACATCAATCCCCTTCTATGACAGTTTGACACGGGGATCAACCACCATGTACATTATGTCGGATATCAGCATACCTGCAACTGTCAAAGCAGCAAGAAACATATTATACCCCATAATAAACGGGATGTCACCCTGACGGGTCGCTCTCAGCGCCATATAACCGATTCCCGGAATGGCAAATACGGTTTCAGTAATCATAGCGCCTCCAAAAAGCCCCGGAAGCATTCCGGAAAGAGATGTCACCAAAGGAATCATTGTGTTCCTGAATGCATGTTTGTAGGTAACAACCTTTTCAGATAAACCTTTTGCTCTTGCGGTCCTGATATAATCAGAATTCAATACCTCAAGCATATTGGTTCTTGTAAATTTCATCGTTCCGCCAACATTCAAAAGTGTCAGGACTGTGATCGGCAGTACCAAATGCCACACCTTGTCCAATAAAATCTGAAGGTGTGCGTCCGGCGCAAATACTGTCGTAGCTGTTGTTAAGCCCTGAAGCGGAAAAATTCCCAGCTTAATTGCAAATACATTCATAAGCAGTGCCGAAAGAAAGAATGACGGCAATGCGGTACCCATCATGGCAAAAACTGAAACAGTATAGTCGTAGGCACTGTATTGGCTCACTGAAGCTTTGATCCCCATTGGGATTCCAATGATGATCTGCAGGATATATGAGATGAAAGCTATCATGAACGATATCCATATATATTCAGATAAAACCGTAGTAACAGGTTTCCCATACAGGAAAGAAAACCCGAGGTCACCCGAAACAGTGCTTTTCAACCAGGTAATATAGCTTTTTGCAATACCGCCGATGCTTTTGTCGGCAAGGCCGTAAAGCTCTTTTAAGCGCATTACGTCCTCCATTGTCATAGCACCGCTTTGAAGTGCTGCGGATGTCTGATTGTCGATATAGTCCGCCGGCATCAGCATGGAAAGCAAATATATCAATGCCGAAGCACCCAGAAGTATAATAATAGCAAGCCCTAATCTTTTTAAAAGGTATTTTAACATATTAAGCCTCTTATTCATTAGAATAAGAATACGATTAAATACCGTATTCCTGTAGTTATAATATCAGTACGAGGCTTGGGCAGCCCCAAGCCTCGTACCCAAAAGATGTAAAAACAATTTATATTATTACTTAGTTTAATTCAACATTCCAGATGTATATCAATGGATCATGGAATGGTGTAACATCTTCTCCAGTCTGGAGTGTGGATGTATTTATCACCTCAGAGTTAAATACGTACATATTTTTTCTCTGATACGTAGGAACCTCAACGGCTAAGCCGGTAGAAAGTTCCAGAGCTCTCTTGTAAATAGTTTTACGTTCTTCTGTATCCAGGGTTGAACGACCTGCAATGATCAATTCGTTCAATTCCCTCAGCATAGCTTTTTCTTCATCTGAACCATTCTCAAAGAGATAGTACAGACCGCTTCTGGCTGCTGATGTGCCCTGGTTGACAGCGGGATCTGAGTACCAGATCTGGAACATATCCGGATCGACTCCACCGCTGCCCCATGCGGCTGCCCATACCTGGACGCCTGATTCGTATGCAGTACTCAGTTTACCCAGGAGGTTCTGGTCTGTTTCAATATCAACCTTTACACCTATCTTCCCTAGTACTTCCTGAGCATCTATGAATATTGATCCGGCAGGATGAGATGCTGCTTCTGACGGCAGTGTAAACTTGAATGTAACCTGCTGTCCTGCTTTTTCGTGTCCGTCAGGATATGTCATTATGTTCTTAGCTGCATCATATTTATATCCGGCCTCCTCAAACAGCTTTTTGGAAGTTTCGCCGGTTCCGTCGTATGGGAACAGATTATCAGGATTATCGGGATATGCCCACAGAATCTTAGTCATTGTTCTGTAGTTAACACTGGCCAGTTCCTGGTAGTAGTTATCAACTGCCAGCTGTACGTTACAAGCATGGGCAATAGCTTTTCTTACCTGGAATTCCGGGATAGCCTGACCCTGGATCCCTATATATCCATAACCGTCATTATCAACCAAAATGTAGCCCAGTTTGGCATAATCACCTGCACCGGCTGTAATGTCGTTGATAATGGTCATTGAAGCTGAGGGGTCTGAATAATGTACAGTACCTGTCAGTACTGAATCAAGCTCAGAGCCCAAAGCAACTTCCTGATAACGGAAGGTCTTGATTTTTGGAGAGCCAAGAAGGAAGTTGTCGTTAGCTGTAAGAGTAACAACGTTATCCTTATATTCCTCGAATATATATGGACCTGCTCCGACAGGCTTATTATTCTTAGTCTTTAAGAAGTCCATAAACTCTTTATTGTCAAGGTCAACACCGTTTTCGTTGAGTGTTCCGGTATAACCATCTGTGTAATAGTGGAGCGGAGCAGCTTCAACCTGGAATTTGAAGATGGCCGTAGGATCTACACCGTCAATAACAATTTTGATGTATTCTCTTTCAACACCGTCATCACATTCCATCTTGCCCGATGTAATACCGCTTATGCTTTGTACACCTCCGGCAACCTTTCCTTCGGCATTAATGTATGCTGCCTGGACATAGTCCTGAATTGTAAGGTCTCCAGCTTTTGTGGATTATCTTATTGACCCTTAACCTATAATAAAGTAAACTTTAAATGAACATACGTTCTATGAACTAAAGTAAACTGGGAAGGAGAAAGCTTTGACGGAAGAAGTAAATGATATATTGGGAGAGGAAAATAAAAT
>JAAYNO010000176.1 GCA_012520855.1 Clostridiaceae bacterium
GGAATACGCAATTGAAAAACTTATTACCAAAGTCAAAACTATGAATATACTTATACCTGAAGGTGTAAGCGAACCCCGTGAAGCCGAAAAAGCCTTTGAGGAAACAGGAATACCCGTTCATATAACAACGGATTTCGATATATTAAACCGTGTTAAGCTGTGGCTGAGGTTTCCTTTCGATCACGAAAGCTTTGATATACTGCCCGAAAAATTTACCGGAACAATAGTTGATTTTGGTGTCATGAAAGTCATAGATACAAAATTGCGAAAAATATTCAGCATAAACATAGAATTTTCAGATAAGATCAAGAGAAGACTAGGACAACAAATATTAAATTCATTGGAGAAAGGAGCCTTGGAAGGTTTTATAGTTGCAGTATGTGCAAATGCTTGGGATATCAGTGTCGCGGAGGCTTCTGCTTTACTTGATATGAAGCTCTCTTTTCAAGCTTGACATCCCAAAAGCGCTGCACTATAATGTATCGTAATGCTAATTAAACTGATTACAGATTAGTAAAGTATTTTCGCTAAAATGGGGGCAGCGTAATACTTTAAAAGGGGAGAAAAAAATGAGCAAAAAAGAAGTCCTTCTTACTAACGAAGGTCTTAAAAAACTTGAGGAGGAACTGGAGTTTCTCAGGGGTGAAAGAAGAAAAGAGATAGCAGAAAGAATCAAACAGGCACTTGCGTTTGGAGATATTTCGGAAAACTCAGAATATGATGAAGCAAAAAATGAACAGGCACAAAATGAAGGTCGCATTATGCAGTTGGAGACAATGCTGAAAAATGCAACTATAATAGACGAAGATGAGATCGATACACAGGTCGTTAACTTGGGGACCAAAGTCAAAATACGGGATATTAAGTCTAAGGAAGAATACGACTATCAGATAGTTGGTTCTACAGAGGCAGATCCGGCTTCAAACAGAATATCCAACGAGTCTCCCGTAGGAAGCGCTTTACTGGGGCATCAGGTTGGCGATATTGTTGATATTGAAGTGCCCGGAGGTAAGATTAGGTTTAAAATTGTAAATATCTATAAGTAATTGTTCTTGTTTGTAATTTTAATTTAGGGTATAATAATGTTTTGATAACATAACAGTTTACATGAATAATGTAAGCTGTTTTCTTTTTATGCAATGGGAGGTTAACATGTCGGATTTTATTGAAAACAATTCAGAGCAAAATGATTTAAATGAGATTTTGAGGGTCAGACGCACTAAACTCACTGAGCTTCAGGAGGCGGGGAATGATCCTTTTCATATTGTCAAATATAATGTAACTCATAGAACAGGTGAAATACTTGCTGATTTCGAGGCTTATGAGAATAAAAACGTATCACTGGCAGGAAGGCTGATGAGCAAACGGGGAATGGGGAAATCAAGCTTCTGCGACATTCAGGACAGGGACGGAAGGATCCAGCTTTATGTCAGGATAAATGATTTGGGTGAAGATAAATACGAAGATTTCAAAAAGCTTGATATAGGTGATATAATAGGTGTTACGGGCAGGGTATTCAAGACCCGTATGGGAGAAATATCAGTGCATGTTGAAAACTATACACTGCTTTCAAAATCCTTAAGACCCCTGCCGGAAAAATTCCATGGTCTTAAGGATCCTGACATCAGATACCGTCAGCGTTATCTTGATTTAATAGTAAATCCTGACGTAAAAAAGACCTTTATAACCAGAAGCCGTATTATAGCGGCTATCAGAAGGTATCTTGATGGCAGGGATTTTCTTGAGGTGGATACTCCGATCCTTAATATTATAGCCGGAGGAGCTGCGGCACGGCCTTTCATAACGCATCATAATACCCTGGGGATTGACATGTACTTAAGGATCGCCCCGGAGCTATATCTGAAAAGGCTTATCGTGGGAGGGCTTGAACGGGTTTATGAGCTGGGGCGCATGTTCCGCAACGAGGGGATATCCATAAAGCATAACCCTGAATTTTCAATGATGGAGGTTTATCAGGCATATACCGACTACCACGGCATGATGGAGCTGGCTGAAAATCTGATATCAACTGTTGCTCAAGAGGTTCTTGGTACAATGAGGATAAAGTACCAGGACCAGGAAATAGACTTGACTCCTCCCTGGACAAGGCTTACCATGATCGAAGCTGTTTTAAAATATGCAGGTGTTGATTTTGATAAAATCAAAACAGACGAAGAAGCCAGGGAGATAGCAGAAGCAAAGGGTCTGGAACTTGAAGGCAAGCCAGTCAAGGGCGAGATTTTAAGTATGATGTTTGAGGAATTTGCGGAGCCAAATTTGATCCAGCCCACATTTATCCTGGATTATCCTGTGGAGATTTCGCCGCTGACTAAACGCAAGCCAGACAGACCTGAGCTTACTGAACGCTTTGAACTGTTTATAACAGGGCGTGAGTTTGGAAACGCATACTCCGAATTAAACGACCCAATCGACCAAAAAGAACGTTTGATAGACCAGGCTAAGAAAAGAGAGGCCGGGGACGAAGAAGCCAATATGATGGACGATGATTTTATTACAGCTCTTGAACACGGGCTTCCTCCGACAGGGGGGTTAGGCATAGGTATTGACAGGCTAATTATGCTGCTCACAGACTCGTCTTCCATCAAGGACGTTTTATTATTCCCTACAATGAAACCTAAGGAAAAGGAATGACGGCTGGTTATTATGGAAAGAGATAAAGCGCTGGAGATTCTTGAATTACCTCAAGATGCTGCGATCGAGGATGTTGAAAAAAGAATATTGGTACTCTATAAGAAATTCAGGCAGTTGGAAAAAGATGAAAGAGGATATACCATAGAGGATATTGACAAGGCTTATAAAAGCCTGAAAGGCATTTTTTATTCGGACCCTGAAGAAGAAAGAAAGAAGAAACAGCGCAGGGAGAACCCGAATCCTATTTTCAAACTGCTTAAGATAGATGAGGAAAAAGCGCTGAATTTTATTTATTACTATAAATGGCATGCCCTTGGAATACTTGCCGTTATCGTATTCGCCGTTATGACAATAATATCGGTGGTAAAAAAGGTGGACCCGAACCTTAGGATACTGATAGCGGGCAAGATATATATGTCAGAGACCACAGCATTTGAGGAAAAGATTACAAATGAACTTGAGACTGTTGAAAAAGCTCAGGTGCAGAACATATACTTGTCAGGTGAGGCCAGATCTGAAGCTGATGTGGCCATGCAAACCAAATTTACTGTTGAGATTGCTGTCGGAAATAACGATATTTTTATTATAGATGAAGAAAAGTATTTTATGCTTGCCACCCAGGGGGCATTTAAGCCTGTGAAGGATTTTATCGGGGATTTGAGAGCATTGGGGATCGACGAAGAGCTTAATAAGGATCTGATCGTTACCATGGAACTCAATGACGGTATTACATACGAGCCTGAGCTTTACGGCATAGATGTAAGCGATAATGCATACTTGCTTGACGCGGGGATAATATCTGAACGTATGATTATGGCTTTTGGTTCGGCAGGGGAATTTCCTCAAAATGCCGCGGCCTTTGCCGAACTGATACTTAAATAGATATAAAGCAGTCTGATACTGCAGACTGTAATATCGATATGATGCTTTACCGGAATTAGTGAATGATTACAGCATGAAAATAATATTTCAAGCTTGTATGGCCGTAAAACGGCCGGATGGAGGTCAAAATGTTTGAGTTGAGTACTGGAAGCAGCGAAAGTAACAAGTATGTGATTTCTGTGAAAGGTGAAATTGACATTTATTCTGCACCCGGCTTCAAAGAAAGTCTTTATCAATCGATCAGTGATGTAAGCCAGGATATAGTCTTGGAATGCAGCGACCTGACTTACATAGACAGCATGGGACTAGGGATCCTGGTCGGTGTATTGAAACGCGTGAAAGAGAAAGGCAAAGATATGATCATCAGAAACCCCAGAAATACAGTGCGCAAACTTTTTAAGATAACCGGGCTTGACAAGGCGTTTACAATTGAGGAGGTCTGATCATGAAATCGACGGATACAGTGTCTGTAAGCATCCCCCTGAAAGCCGAATATGTCAGCATTGCCCGGCTAACTGCTTCAGGAATAGCCAACAGAGCGGGTTTTGACATAGATACCATCGAGGATATAAAGGTAGCTCTTTCTGAGGTTCTGGGAAAGGTAATAGAAAAACAGCCCTCCTCAGACAAGATAAACATAGATTTTGTCTGTCAAAGTGATGGTGTACGCATCAATATGGATATACCGGACAGTATTCCGGACTTGTTCGATAATGAAGATGATAAGTTTGCTCTGGCTATTATCAGATCACTTATGGATGATATGGAAATGATAAAGCAGGATCATATTATTATCACTATGTTTAAAAAGCTCGGAAAGGCAGTTTGAAATGGGCAAAAAGCCGGAAGTTACAAATATAAATGATCTGTCTGAAAAAGAATTATTCGAATTGTATTACCGGGACAGAGATATAAATGTACGCAATCAGATTGTCTCCAGGTATATGTATTTGGCAGATATCATATCAAAGAAATTTATTAACCGCGGGGTAGAGTGCGACGATATCTATCAGGTTGCATGTGTTGCTCTTATTAATGCTGTTGAGAGATTCAACACTTCTGAGGATGTCAAATTTGTCAGCTTTGCCACACCTACGATAATCGGGGAAATAAAGCGCTATTTCAGGGACAAAGCTTCTGTTATCCGTATACCCAGACGGATCTATGAGGTATATCAGAAGGTCAATCAGGCAAGGGAATATTTGATGCAGCATCTTAAAAGAGCTCCCAGGGTAGATGAAATAGCCGATTATTTGAATATGAAGGAAGAAACCATCCTTGAAATAATAGAGTCATGGAATGTTTATAATATCCAATCCTTCGACCAGACTGTTTACGATGAAGATAATCTTGAGCTGCATGAAACAGTAGGTGAAGAAGATGATACCTTTGAAAAAATAAATAACCGTGATTTTCTGGAAAAAGCAATGGATAATTTTGATTCGACTGAAAAGCAGTTTATTAAACTTCGCTTCTTTGAGAATAAGACCCAAAAGGAAATAGCGAGCTATTTCCATGTTTCACAGATGTACATATCTCGTTTGGAAAAAAGAACTCTGGAAAAATTCAGAATGATTTTAAAAAAGTAAATTGGGGTATATACTTTAGTGGAAAGTAAATCTATGATGACTGATCATGGAGGCTTACACTAATGGAGGTCAGCAATGGTTATGAATGTTGATTATAGCCAGGGAGAAAAAATTTACGGCGAGGACATCAGTACTAACGCTTACGAAGTATGCAAAGAAGTTAAGAACATATTAGATATACTAAAGCTGAAATATTCGCTTGATCCAGAGCAATGCTTTGATATAAAAGTTATTCTGTGCGAGCTGCTTCAAAATGCCATCAAACACGGCAATGACTTTGATTTGAACAAGAAAATACATCTGGATCTATGGATCAAAGAGGACACTAAGGTTCTGGGAATCACCGTAAAAGATCAGGGCTGCGGATTCAGCCCCCCGTTAATAAAAGAACTCTATTATTCTATCGATTGTGATCCGGTGAATATGGATGAGTCTGGAAGAGGGCTGTATATAGTCAATGAGTTGTGTGATCGTATGGAATTTAATGCTGCAGGCAATGCCGTGACCGTATTAAAAAGGCTGTAGTATCCATGTAATACCAGCTTTATTTCCCGGCACTGCCGGGTTTTTTGACTTATTTCCGGTTAAAAATACCTAAAAAACACAAACAGAAAAATGCAGATAAAAAACATAAGATAACAGTCTAAATTTTAATATAATGAAGGTAAGGGAAGGGCAAACTCTTACATTGTTCATGGCACCAGCATGTGGTATAATAAAGACGTGGCAAATCCTACTTAAGTACATTAGCGGGCAAAACAATGGACAACAGTGGCGACCCATAACCTAATCCAGTTTTTAGGAGTTGATATAAGATGATCAAGTGTTCTATATGTAAAGAAAACGTAGCGGTTGTATTTATTACCCGTGTTATAGATGGAAAAACAGAACCAATGGGGCTTTGTATGTCATGCGCTCAGAAGCAGGGCCTTGCTCCTTTGCAGCAGATGATTATGCAATCAGGCATGACTCAGGAGGACCTGGAAAATCTGAATAATCAGATGTCAGAAATGTTTGGTACAATGAACATGGATGAATTTATACAATCTCTTCCTCAAGATAATTCCAATGAAAAAAATGAAATGACGGACGGAAATTCAATGCTGCGATTTTTAAACAGCACATTTTCTAAATTTGGTCCTTCTGCCGAAAGCAACAATAATAATGCCGATAAGGCAGCTGGTAAACAGACCAGGAACCCGGAACCAAGGCAAGGCAAGCTTTCCAGGAAAAATCTGAATGCTTTTGGAACAAATCTTAATGAAAAGGCCTTTTCCGGGGAAATCGACTGTGTAATAGGAAGGGACAAGGAAATTGAACGGGTAATTCAAATACTCAATCGCAGGACGAAGAATAACCCGGTTTTACTTGGTGAACCCGGAGTTGGTAAAACAGCCATAGCTGAGGGACTTGCACTTAGAATAGTCGATAAGCAGGTGCCGGTTAAGCTTCTGGACAAGGAAATATATCTTCTGGACCTGGCGGCGATAGTTGCCGGAACACAGTTCAGAGGCCAGTTCGAAGCCAGGATGAAAGCTATAATAGAAGAGGCGAAAGCTCAAAAGAATGTAATATTGGTAATTGACGAGGTCCATAATATTGTAGGTGCCGGAGAAGCCGAAGGCGGTGCGATGAACGCTGCCAACATACTAAAGCCTGCATTGGCCCGCGGCGATGTACAGATTATTGGTGCCACAACCCTGGAGGACTATAGGAAGCATATTGAAAAGGATTCTGCTTTGGAAAGAAGATTCCAGCCGGTAACAATAAATGAGCCTACCATTGAAGAAAGCATAGAAATACTGAAGGGGATAAGGCAGTACTATGAAGATTTTCATCAGGTACGGTATTCCGACGAGGTTATCGAAGCCAGTGTAGTAATGTCGGCAAGATACATTCAAGACAGATTTTTGCCCGACAAAGCCATTGATGTTATTGATGAGGCAGGCTCCAGAGTGAATCTTAAAAATGTTGGGACCGTTGAGCTGGAGAAGTATAAGGCGCAACTGAAAAAAGTCCAGGAGCTAAAGGAGCAAGCCGCTATAATAGACGATTACAAAAGAGCGGCTGACTACAAAGTCGAAGAATGCCAGCTCCAGGAAAAGATTATGGAGCTTGAAAAAGAGTTAGGGACCCTTGACGTAACGGTAGATGATATCGCCTATGTAGTCGAAAGTTGGACCGGGATTCCCATTCAGCGTATTTCAGAGACAGAAGCCTCGAAGCTTCTCAAGATCGAAGAACGCCTTCACAAGAGAGTTGTGGGACAGGATAGAGGAGTATCCAGTCTGGCAAGGGCAATAAGAAGAACCCGATCTGATTTCACCAGAAGGAAAAGACCTGCAAGCTTTATTTTCGCAGGACCTACCGGTGTGGGCAAGACTGAGCTTGCAAAAGCTCTTGCAGAAGAGTTGTTTGGTAATGAAGACGCGCTGATAAGGCTTGATATGTCCGAGTATATGGAAAAGCACACTGTTTCAAAGCTAATTGGAGCACCTCCGGGTTATATCGGCTTTGACCAGGGCGGACAACTGACTGAAAAGATCAGAAGAAAGCCATACTCGGTGATTCTGCTTGATGAGATCGAGAAAGCTCACCCAGACGTATTCAACATACTGCTTCAGATAATGGAAGACGGACGCCTGACTGACAGCAACGGGAGAACGGTAGGTTTTGAAAACACCATACTAATTATGACTTCCAATGCCGGGACCAATCAAAGAACGAATGGCATAGGCTTTAACAGGGATAATTATGATGCTCTTGAGAAAAAGGTCAACAATGCGATCAGAGAAATATTCAGACCGGAATTTTTAAACAGGGTAGATGAGGTAATTGTCTTTGAAGAACTCAACAGAGAACAGCTTGGCAAGATTCTTGAAATAATGCTTGAACAGGTGACAAATGATGTCAAGGAAAAAGGTATGACGATTGCTTTCGACGAAAAGGCGAAGGAATTCCTGATAGAAAAGGGCTTCGATATTAAGTTTGGCGCAAGGCCATTGAGAAAAACGATACAAAGACATGTTGAGGACGAGTTGGCAGAACTGTTCCTGTCCGGCAAGATAAGGAAAGGCAGCGGGATCCAGGTTTCAGTTGATGATGGAAAAATATCCATGATAGTTGTGGATCTTCCAGTTTTGAAATCAGCATTAAAAAGATAAGCAGGGGCGTGCAGTGCGCGCCTGCTTTTGAGTAATAGGGACGAATAAAAACCCCGCAGTGATGAAAACATAGGTTTGAAATCATTTTGCGGGGTGTTTTTTTATGGAAAAGACGGTACGGATCAGGAAAAGTCGAATCTCTGTCTGCATCATAATAGCCGTAATACTAATAGCGGCGATCGCGGCAGGCATCTATTTCTTAAACAATAAAAATAACAAGGAACCTTCCAGAGGAACCTATGTTATCTATTGCATAGGGAGGTGTTGAGAATCAATAATAAATTGTCCAAACACGAATATCAGAAATTGATAGATGAAAAAGCCCCGGGGTCACATATATTAAAGAATATATTCGCGGCTTTTATTACAGGTGGTGCAATTTGCTCGGTCGGTCAGATAGTGATGCTCATTTTTGAGCAATTTGGTGCTGATAAGGAAACGATTGCATCATCAACCAGTATCATAATGATATTCTTAGGAGCATTTTTAACAGGCATCAATATTTATGACAATATTGCTAAATTCGGCGGAGCCGGCGCTTCTGTTCCCATAACAGGCTTCTCCAATTCGATCGTATCACCTGCAATGGAGTTTAAGAAAGAAGGCTATGTAATGGGAGTTGGTGCCAAAATGTTTTTGATCGCCGGGCCTGTTCTTGTTTACGGAATATTTGCCTCAGTCGTGGCAGGATTTGCGTATTTTATCTGGAAGCAGGTGATGTAAGTGGCAAAAAAAATAGGGCAGCAAACTATCGTGCTTGATAAACAGCCTATTATACTGAGCGGAGCCGGAATAGTGGGCAAAAAAGAGGGTGACGGTCCCCTTGCAAGGTTTTTCGACAATATAATAGATGACGAATATGCAGGGGAAAAAACTTTTGAGGCTGCAGAGTCACGCATATTAAGGGATGCATATATAAAGGCACTGGAGAAAAGCGGCAAATCCGCATCTGATATCAGCATCATCTTGTCAGGTGACCTTTTGAATCAATGTACAGCCGCAAGTTATGCCTTCAGGGATGTCGATACGCCTTACCTGGGTTTGTTCGGGGCATGTTCCACAATGAGTGAATCGCTGGCCATTGCCTCCATGCTTATTGACGGTGGCTCAGTTGAATACGCGGTATGCGCTGCATCAAGCCATTTTTGTTCAGCAGAGCGGCAATTCAGATTCCCCTTGGAATACGGGACCCAAAGAACGCCAACTTCGCAGTGGACTGTGACAGGAGCAGGGGCGATCATATTAGGCAAGGATGGGCAGGGTCCCAAAATAACCTGTGTCACTCCCGGCAAGATCATGGATGAGGGTATAATGGATTCCAACAATATGGGGGCGGCAATGGCTCCGGCAGCTTGTGATACTATCATGAATCATCTTCAGGATACGGGAAGGACAATAGATGATATTGACATGATCCTGACAGGAGATTTGGGCAAGTTTGGGTCAGAAATGCTCAAAGATCTGATGCTGCGAAATAATATCGATCTTAAGAATAAGCATAAGGATTGCGGCACGATGATCTATGACCTTGAGACCCAGGATGTGGATTGCGGCGGAAGCGGGTGCGGCTGCAGTGCGGTTGTTTTTTCAACATATATCCTGGATATGTTTATGCAGGGTACAATAAAAAGATTGCTCTTTATTGCCACAGGCGCTTTATTAAGCCCTACCAGGATCCAGCAGGGAGAAACCATACCCGGTATTGCTCATGCAGTCTTAATTGAAGCATGAAAGAAGGAGGAATATAAATGGTTGATATCTTAAAAGCCTTTTTATTAGGAGGATGCATATGTGTGATAGGGCAATTGCTGGTTGACCTAACAAAACTTACTCCGGCAAGAATCATGGTTATTTTTGTGGTCGCAGGCGTTGTTCTGGGGCTTTTTGGCTTGTATCAGCCGCTGGTGGAATGGGGAGGCGCAGGGGCATCCGTGCCCTTGACCGGATTTGGCAACGTACTGGCTAAAGGTGTAATCAAAGAGATTGAAGAATCAGGATTGCTGGGAGTTTTTACGGGAGGAATAAAGGCGGCGGCAGCAGGTATTACCGCTGCAGTCACTTTTGGTTATATTATTGCCATTGCCAGTAAACCAAAGATAAAATCATGACGTCTAATTAAATCAGATACGAGGAATCATATCAGACATGGAGACGGTTCTGTTCCCGCTGTCATTCAGGGCAAAACGAAGTAAAGCGAAGAATATTGATCCAGTCTTCATTAATGATTCTTATGTGTCTTCCGGATGTCGGACTGTTTATCTTTTTTTGATCATAAAAATATGTTATTATAAACTGGTGCAGACTGTCCGGGAAAATGCTCAAAAGCCTTAAAAAACAGTCATGTTTCAATACGGAGGAGAAAACCGATGGGTAAAAGATCAAGAATAAACAGAAGACAAAATGCTCTGATAGTAACAGCAGCAATACTTTCAATGCTTATTTTAGCCGTAGTTTTTGCATTGCTTTCAAGATATATGCAAAATGAACCGATTGTGATAACCCCAACCCCTACACCGACAGCAGCCCCGACCGAAACTTCAGCAAACACACCAACCCCAACTCCGACGGTTGAACCAACTCCTGAACCAACTCC
>JAAYNO010000177.1 GCA_012520855.1 Clostridiaceae bacterium
CGCCGGGATTGACATCCCCCAGCACAATGACGCTTCCGTCGAATTCAATACGGGTACCGCTTCTTACAGTGCTCCTTACAAATTTGCACGGCCCGATATCATCGCTTGAAAAAAACAATTTATGAGAGGACACGGGTATTTTCCCGGGCTTTTTTGCAATGAATGTATTTTGTCTGGATTCATCATCTTTTGAAATGCCCTCGATTATAGCCCCGCTCTTTTCGTCAAGAAGGCTCTTAATGGCCTCCTCCTCTTCGGGTGTCAATGTTATGCCTCTGTAGGTGACCTTGATTTTTGCCCCTTTGAAAAATCTGGCGGCATTTTGCACCTTTTCTTCAATTTCGGCCTTTGCTTTATTAAAATCATAATCATCGGGAATAACAATAACCAATCCTTCGTTATTTCCTTTAAAAACAATGCCTTTTGTCTCCTTCTCCATCAGACCAAAATCATCCTTTCAGCACAGAGAGTGTTTGTAATCTCTGATCAAATAAGATTCGAAGGATCTTATCTGCTATTAATGCGGATTTTAAGATTCTTCATTCCACTTCGTTCCATTCAGAATGACAACCAACAGACGTTTTCAGTTATCTTACAGTTCTCTCTGTTCTATGCTTATCTCTTACCAAATAATATCAATCGTTTCTTTTGCGGCATCATTTGCCTTTGTATCTCTTTTTTTATTCAATCTGAAGTATTCCATCATAATATCAGCACATATGGGTGCTGTTTCACGTCCCCATACACCATGCTCGACCACAACGGCAATTGCTATTTCGGGCTCATCATAGGGTGCGTAGCACACAAAAAGCCCGTTGGATGAAGAGGTTTCCTCGCGTCCGGTCTCCGAGGTCCCGGTCTTTCCGGCTACATCAAAAGGAAAGTTCTTGAATACTTCGGCCGCAGTACCGTCTTCCGAGTTGGCAACAGCGATCATACCCTTTTTAACGCCTTCAATGTTCGTTTTGCTTATTGGCAGTTGTTCATACTCCCTCGGAGATTCATATGTTATCTTTCCGTTTTGGTCTACCGCCATTTTTATCAGATGCGGCGTAAACTTTTTGCCCTCATTTGCAATGGTACTGACATAATTGACAAGCTGGATAGGTGTAAAAGCATTGTAAAGCTGACCGATCGATGCCATTGCAGTATTTGCGGGGTACCAGTCAGGGTCATCTGCGACATACTGCTTTTTATATTCTCTTGACGCAAGAGAACCTATTTGTTCGCCTATTTCAATTCCTGTCTTTCTGCCGAATCCAAAGATCTTCGCCCACTTAACGATGTTATCGATGCCTGTTTGGACCCCGACCTTGTAAAAAAACATATTACTTGAGGTTTCCAGGGCTCTCTCAAGATTTATATAACCCTGGTTACCTTCAGGGTTTGTAAAGATCATATTACCTATCTCTTCTTTATATGGAGCATGTATCCTTGTTTTTGGGGTTATAATACCGCTTTCGAGGGCGGCAATAGCTATAAGAGGCTTATAAGTAGAGCCGGGAGCGTATTTTCCCGAGGTTGCGCGGTTTACCACAGGTGCATCCGGATTGTTCCATAATGCGTTTATTGCCGCGGCATCGTTTTCCAGAAATACTCTGGGATCAAAATCGGGATAACTGACCATTGCCAGTATTTCACCGGTATTGACATCCATGACCACAACCGCCCCTGCATTGGCATCACCGAAATTTTTCTTGTGCTTTATATTGCGTATCCGTTCGATATTCCGCTTCAGGGATTCTGCGGCAACCCTCTGAAGATCAAGATCAATGGTAAGGTATATATCTTGCCCGGGGACCGGGGCTCTCTCCAGGTAGGAAGCTGTGGTTTTTCCGTTTTCATCGACTTCCCTGAAGGTTTCACCTCTCACTCCTCTTAAAATAGATTCGGCCGCTTTCTCAATACCCATTTTGCCCACTATATCGTTGGCTGTATAGAGGACACTGTCATCGATCTTTTCAAGCTCCTTATTATATTCTTCCAGCTCCTGTGCGTCTATGCTTCCCACATAGCCGAGAACATGTGAGATTATCCGGGCATTTTCGTAGTACTCCCGGTAAGGTTTAATAAAGGTCGTGACACCCCGCAGCCTCGAATTCTCTTCAAGGATGCTCATCGTTTCAGCCGAAATGTCATCGGCCAGGGTCAGAGGATTATTTATCTGGGGCTGGCTTATCAATATCTCATATCTTAGCTGCATGATTTTTATAGTTTCCTCTTCGGTATAAGACTTATCTATCTCGAATGTCTTATCGCGCATGTAGTCATATGCTTGCCGGGCCGTTATTATATAATTGGCGTCATCCTTGTTTACGACGATCGTTTTTACAAAATCCTCGGTTTTTTCGGTTTTGAACTGCAGCGGGTCCATACACAGATAGTTGTTCAATCTGCTTTTTATTGTTTTACCATCTGCTTCAAGTATATTGATGATCTCCAGCAGCATTTTATTCTTTTCTGCGTTTGGCATGTCGATATCCACATATTGCGCGCAGTAACCCATACGGTTACCGGCGATGGGAACCATTTTTCTGTCATATATGTCGCCCCGCTTCGGATAAATCACACCCTTGGCCGACAGGCGATATTTGGTCTCCTCCCTGTACATTTGTCCATTGACTATCTGAATCTTTGCAAGCCTGAGAATAATAGCGGCAGCAGCCACTATTATAAGAATCGCAAGTATGATGTATCTGTCAAGACCTTCACGTTTATTTTCATCTTTACTCATGCCGCCAGTCTGTTCCTCCTCCTGTCTATTTTATCAAGAAAATTGTAAACTGTCGCCACAGGTTTAAAAAGAGGCAGAATAAGGATGCAGTTATATATGGCCTCAGGAATAATGACAGTCCAGAAAATGAAAGGCAGATACTCATAGCCTCTGAACATAAATACGATTATAAAGAACATAAATTCTACAAAAACGGATGACCCTAATGTAAGGGTGAGCAGCACCAATATCTTGTCCCGGTACAGCTTCTCATTTATCAGTGAAATGGGTATTGAAACAAGGAAAAACAATAATGCATACCAGCCCAGGGTTTTACCCATGAGAACATCCAATGTCAAGCCAAATAGCAGCGCCATAGCCGCACTTTCCACCGGGCTTCTCAGCAAGGATACGATAACCATCAGAACGATCAGTAAGTTGGGTCTGATGTTCAGTATCTCAATATGTTCCAGGACCGTACTCTGGAAGAAGGCTCCCATCAGTATCAAAATACTCGCTGCAATTACCCTGTACTTCATAACAAATAAACATTTGTCTCCTTCCTGTCAAACTGGGCAAAGTATATTCGCCAAAATTTTGTCTATGGTTTCTTTTTCAGAACAATAACATCTTCAAGCCGTTTAAAGTCAACGACGGGTTCTATGATCGCATATGAGTCATATTGTCCTTCATTACTTATAACACTTACTACTTTACCGATAATGATACCCTTTGGATATATCCCGCCTATACCTGAAGTCTCCACAGTATCGCCCGGCATAACATCTGTGTTTGGGGGTATGTAATCTGCCCTGCATAATCCTTTGCTTCTAAGCTCCACATCGCCCCTGACAACGATCAAGTCTCTCGATTTGGAAAGCCTGGCGCTTACCGTACTATCTATGTCAATTATGGATATCACTCTGGAGCTTAACAAATCAATCTTTGAAACTCTTCCTACCAGACCGTAAGCGGTTATAACAGGGGAGTCGGGCAATATTTTGTCCTTACTGCCCCGGTTGATTGTAAATACTTCAAACCAGTTGCCGGGATCTTTTGCGATGATGCTGCCGCCAATAAATTCAAACTCATCGTACTGATCTTTAAAATTAAGAGCATCCTTAAGCTCTTTATTCTCCTTGGTAAGCCTTTCTATATCCAGGATCTGCTGTTCCAGCTCGCTTATCCGCTTCATAAGCTCTTCATTTTCTGCCTTGGTTTTCTTGACATCCTCGAAATAGCCGAAAAAGTCTCCTACTTTTTTGCCCACAAAACTAAAGGCCTGCTGCAGGGGTGCCGCAGGGACACTGATGATATTACCGATTATGTTAACTCCGCTTTTTTCACTGTATGACACGGCTGCAAGGGCGAGCAGAAGTATAACAACCAGTACAAGAATAAATATCTTGTTTGTTAAGATCCTCCTCAAAAGAAGTCACCCCGATGCAACTTTTCTATCACTATTTCCTCCTTGAAGACAATAAAACATTGCTGAGCGTTTCTATCTCTTCCAATACTTTGCCGGTACCTAAGACTACACAGTCTATAGGATGTTCGGCTATAAAAACAGGAATGCCGGTTTCCTTGCTTATAAGCTTATCAAATCCCTTCAGTAAAGCACCGCCTCCGGTAAGCATGATCCCTCTCTCCATTATATCAGCCGCAAGCTCGGGAGGAGTTTTCTCCAGAGTAAACTTTATAGAATCAATAACGGCATTGATAGGCTCTCTTAATGCATCGCGGATCTCCCCGCTTGAGACCAGAAGCTCTTTAGGCAGTCCGGTAACTAAATCACGTCCGCTTATATTGTAATTATCCTCCTTGTCGGGGGGATAGGCAGACCCAATCTTCAGCTTTATATCCTCCGCTGTTCTTTCCCCGATCATCAGGTTATATTCTTTTTTGATATAGTGAATGATGGCATCGTCAAATTCGTCCCCGGCGATCCTCAGGGAACGGCTTACGACTATTCCGCCAAGAGAAATGACAGCGACCTCACTTGTTCCTCCCCCGATATCCACAACCATGCTGCCGGAGGGTTCCGCTACGGGAAGACCGGCTCCGATGGCCGATGCCATAGGCTCTTCTATAAGGAAAGCCTCTTTTGCACCGGCAGTCATGGCCGAATCCACAACAGCTCTTTTTTCAACCTCTGTTACTCCGGAGGGAACACATATCACAACCCTTGGCCTTGTCAGAGGTCCGTTTCCTACTGCCTTGCGAATAAAATACTTCAGCATGCCCTGGGTGGTTTCAAAATCAGCTATGACGCCATCCTTCAAAGGCCGGATAGCCGTAATGTTTCCGGGCGTTCTGCCTATCATTTGCTTGGCATCCAGACCGACAGACAAAACCTGTCCCGTATTGTTATTTATTGCTACAACAGAAGGTTCCCTTAAGACTACTCCTTTTCCTTTAAGATATACTAAAGTGTTTGCCGTGCCTAAATCGATCCCAATCTCTTTAGTGAATAATCCCATATTTTCTCTCTCCTTTATTACTACTGCGTATAATAGTTCAACATCCGGCATATCCGATTCGCAGCTTCAATTGTTTGTCTGTGACTTTCGTTTTCCGAACGAATATACAGAACCTTGTACTAGTATGCCTTTCTTCTTAAGACTTAAATCCAAAAATATAAAACCTGATCCAAGTTCTGCAGCTTATATGTCAAAGGCTTATTGTTCAAAAACTTAGTTGCCGAAGGTTCATGGCCTAAACAACATTGGCCCCCAGCCAGGACAAAACTTCATGGCCTTCCTTTTCAAGCATTCGCGACAGCCTGAAGAGCGGAAGACCCATGACATTAAAATAGCACCCTTCTATACATTCTACCATAAGGCTGCCAAGACCTTGAATACCATAACTTCCGGCTTTATCATATGGTTCCTTGGTAGATAAATATCTATCCATGAATCCTTTCGGATAAGAAGAAATTTTTACCCGTGTAAGCTCACTGTCGGTCTGGCATTTCAATGTTTTCGCATTTACAAGCGTCAAGCCGGTGATCACCTCATGCCAGCGGTTTTCCATAAGCTTCAGCATCCTGAAAGCATGATTTTCATCAGTTGGCTTTCCCAAAATTATGCCGTCGATGGATACCACCGTATCCGCACCTAAAACAAAAGTATCCTCCGCTGCTTTGCCTCTGACCTTTTTTGCCACATATAATGCTTTTCTTTTTGACATCTCCATCACATATTTCCCGGCGTCATTGAAACCTTCGGACTCCTCTTCGATGTTCGCCGGCATAACTTCAAATGCAAGGTCGATCATCTTCAAAAGCTCTATTCTGCGTGGAGACGCCGAAGCGAGTATTAAATTCAACATGTTTTTCCCCTAAAATCTTGTTTCATATTTCCTGAATGTGTATATATAATTGGTATAATATCTCACCATTGATTATACACGTACAAACGGGCATATGGAATACGGAAATATGTATAAGTTTGAATATCGGAAGCCATATCTTATATAAAAGTTTTTTTCCGATGAAATTCGGGTCAAAAGAATATAGTTATCATAATTTGTTACTTCTCTTTTGACGATACAATAAGTATAATGTATATTAAGGATGCCCTGAAAATTGCTTTAAATAACTTATTAACCCGATTTTACCATTAGGGCTTAAGAAAAGGAATAGGATATGAAAATTGAAAGAATAGGTGAAAACAGAATAAGGATTTTTGTTTCCTATGACGATCTGGAAGAACGTGATATAGATCTGGATGCATTTAGTTATAATTCGCCTGAAACCCAGGAGCTTTTCTGGGATCTTATGGAGCAAGCCGAGATCGAACTCGGGTTTGAAGCCCAGGAATCCCAACTCTGCATAGAGGCTGTCTCCGACGTGGATCAGGGATTTGTGATCACTATTACAAGGCTTGATGATGATAATGAATTTGAGTCCATCCAGAAGTTTATAAAGAATCGTTATAAGAAAAGAGATCTTGCAATAAAGAAGAAGACAAGCTCTATTTGCTCCACAATGCTTATTTACGCCATTGAGGAGTTTGACGACCTTTGTTTTCTTGCATCTGCCATAAAACCGCTTTTTACCGGGCGAAGCAAGGTATACAGCCTTGATGACATGTATTATCTTGTGTTGTCCTCAATCGAGAATAATGTGCTTAACAAGAAAAAGTTCGAAAGCATATTGAGCGAGTATGCAGACAAAATGACCAGCGTTGACTTCTTTGAAGGATATTTGAACGAGTATGGCAAGCTTCTTGCAGGCGATGATGCCATATCCCTTTTTGCCAGATTAAAATGAGTAGAGGGGACGGTCCTCTTTACTCATTTTTGAATATCGGGTAACGGACCTCTATTTAATAAACGAAATAGTAATTCCTGTTTGTTCGGGCGGCCATTGGCCGCCTTATTTGATTAATGCGACGTAATAAGCTCTATTTTAGCTGCATAGCCTTATTTGTCATTCTGAGCGCAGCGAAGAATCTGATAAAAAAGATTCTTCGTCGCTTCGCTACTCAGAATGACATTTGGTTCTCATAGTTCATCATTTCTAATGCTAAATGAGTATAAAGGACCGTCCCCGAAACTCACATATCCAAAATGAGTAAAGAGGACCGTCCCCGAAACTCATTTTATTATGCTTCGCAGATATGCTTCAAAATCAGATTTTAAATCTTCTCTTTTAAGGGCGAATTCTACTGTCGCCTGTAAAAATCCAAGCTTATTGCCCACGTCATAGCGCCTTCCTATAAAGTCATATGCATACATGGGCTCTTTTTTTGCCAGTTCGCAAAGAGAGTCTGTCAATTGGATCTCGCCGTTTTTTCCTGGCTTGGCGTTTTCAAGATATTTAAAAATAGCCGGGTTGATAATATACCTTCCCAATATGGCCACATTCGACGGTGCCTTATCTATATCTGGCTTTTCTACCAGAGTTTTGACCTTATAGATTCTTTCATCTACCTGCTTACCCTCAACGATCCCATACTTGGGGACATCCTCTATGGGTACTTGCTGAACACCCAGGATCGATGCCTGGTATTCGTCATAGGCATTTATCATCTGCTTAAGGCAAGGTACCTCGGAATCCACTATGTCATCGCCAAGAAGAACGGCAAAGGGTTCGTCTCCTATAAAAGCCTTTGCGCAATAGATGGCGTGGCCCAGCCCTTTGGCTTCCTTCTGCCGGATATAATGAATGCTGCATAAATCCGCGATTTGCCTCACCTGTAACAAAAGACCCTCCTGACCTTTCTTCTTAAGCTCTTCTTCAAGCTCAAGCGATCTGTCAAAATGATCCTCTATAGCACGTTTTCCCCGACCTGTAATTATTAGGATATCTTCTATTCCGGACGCTATTGCCTCTTCGATTATAAATTGGATAGTAGGCTTATCAACTATAGGGAGCATTTCCTTGGGCTGAGCCTTTGTTGCCGGTAAAAACCGGGTCCCTAAGCCTGCTGCAGGAATGATGGCCTTTCTGATCTTCATTTTTCTTTGCTCCTTTCAAACTTTTCATTTGATCTATATTTCTCTGCGCCCTTCAAGAGATTTAAACAGGGTCACCTCGTCGGCATACTCCAAATCTCCGCCTACCGAGATCCCCTGGGCAATACGTGTTGTTTTAACTCCCAGGGGTTTTAATATTTTTGAAATGTAAACAGCCGTTGCCTCTCCTTCTACATTCGGGTTAGTCGCCAGGATCACCTCTGAAATATTGCCGTGGGCTACACGTTTTATTAATGGCTTTATATTTATATCATCGGGTCCCGTACCGTCAAGAGGCGAAATGAGGCCGTTTAAAACATGGTACAAGCCCTTGTACTCCCTGACTCTTTCCATTGCCACGACATCCCTTGGGCTTTGAACTACGCAAATAACGGTACGATCGCGCTTTTCAGAGCCGCATATGCGGCAGGGATCGGTATCGGTAAGATTAAAACAAACCGAACAGGTGGTAGTTTTGCGTTTGGCATCTACCAACGCCTTCGCAAAGCCTACAACCTTATCCTCAGTCAAATTCAAAACATGAAAAGCAAGCCGCTGGGCAGTCTTCCGACCTATCCCCGGCAGCTTTTCAAACTCCTCAATCAATTTCTGAACCGGTAATGCAAAGTAATCCATCAGAATAATCCCGGTATATTACCAAGGCCTCCCGCAAGTCCACCCATTAAATTTTTGGCCATTTCGTCGGCTTGTCTCAATGCTTCGTTGACCGCAGCCAGAACCAGATCCTGCAAAGTTTCCACATCGTCGGGATCAACAGCTTCTTTTGATATGCGGATCTCCCGGATCTCCTTAGCTCCGGTTGCTACAACCGTAACGACTCCGCCGCCTACCGTTGCCTCAACAGTCTTTTCGGCCAGTTCTTCCTGAGCCTTCAGCATATCCTGCTGCATCTTTTGCGCCTGTTTCATCAGATTTCCTATGTTTCCTCCCATACCGCCCATGCCCATGGGAAAACCACGTTTAGCCATACCTTGTGTCTCCTCTTGATTAATACTTACTATCATATTATAAATCATTTCAATATAAGTTGGAATACTTGGGGACTCATTGCTTCCGTTTTATTATGAAGCCGCACGCCACCATTCTTTCCCTTCCTGCCGAAGGGCTGTTTACTATCTCACCTTCAATGATCATTTCCGAGGATGCTCCTCCGTCCAGATTCGCCGCATCCTTTACACCAAGCTCAAGGAGCTTTTGCCCAAGCTCTCTTATGGTCATGCCGTCGCTTAAGCCTTTCTGTCTGCCATCAACAACTATAAAAACCATGGTTCCGTCTTCCCTGACGCCTACTGCTGTTCGCGGGACCCTGTTTCTCAAAGTTCCCACCCAACCGTCAGAGTCAGGCGCAACGATCTCATAATCCCTGAGGATCCAGCTTCCGCATTCATAGCCCCAATCATGACCGGAAGCAATTTCACCCTCGATTACCACATCATACTTCAGTTCAAGCCTCATACCGGTCTTAACCAGCTTTTCCAGCCTTGCCCGGGCTTCTTTCCCTATTGCGCTTATTAAGAACCCATCCTTCGGGATCTCATACGATTCACTTCTTAAAATGAGGCCCCTCACTTCGCCGTTTGAAACATATGCATTTAAATGGCTTTTTTTTATCCTGTTTTTTGTGCCGTAGGATGGTGTAAAAACGTAAAGTCCGTTCTCTTCGGAATATTTGTTATAGAAGAGATCATCGAGGACGACGCCATCCCCCTCAACACGTATATTAGTTTTGGCATCTTTGATAAACGCTTTCCCGTCTTTTAAAAACAATGCCGGATACCGGCCTGTTGCAGGGGTGTACAGCTCTCCGTCTATAACATAAAGGCCGCCCAAAAGGCCGTTGGAATGTGAAAAGCCGGCGTTTACCGCCGCATTTGCCTGCCAGGCATCGCTCATTTCACTTAAGAAAGCATACCCGAACAGATAATTGTTGTGCGATGAAACAGGCCTCACCAGAAGCTCGGGATTGGACGGATCAAGCTCAAGAACATGGATTGAAAGGTCATGATCCGGCTTATTCTCCTTAATGCTGTAATAGGTATAAAGAGGCTTTGGCTCCGGTGTCACTGGAGTAGGTGAAGGAGTTGGCGGTGCCGAATAAGAAGGCATTGCGCTGTTTTCCCCATCAAACTGATTATGCCCGTCCGATGCGGAAAAAATTCCCGCAATGGCAGGGCATAAAAACCAAAGGACAAATAATGCAATTACAAATAAAACTATTATTGACAGGATTCTATTCTTCAACAGGTTCCGCTCCGTCAGTTTCAGTGTTATCAGGTTCAGAGGCTTCATTGACAGTCTCGATCTTATAAGCCTTGTCCATTTTAGCGCTTAGCTGTTTATACATCATTTCAGAAATACCAATGCCCCTCATGCTTCCTCTTTCCATAAGCTTCTCGTCGAGCATATCTTCGAACATGGCTCTGGCGCTGCTCTTTTCGATAAAATCACTTTCAGGCACAGTTGCCTTCATTTGCCTGTATAATATTTGGAGCATGATAGACTCAAACTCGTTGCACGCTTCCTTGAGCTTTTCCTTGTCGCCTTCATCAAAGGCTTTTTTAAGGATGCTTTCGAATTCCGATGCTTCGGTCTGGGTTTGGTTGGTCTTTACTGTTTCAATTGGATTAATATTTCCTAATCCCTCGATTTTCATGCTTATCTCCTGATATTATTAGCAGTCTGAAGCATCTCATCAGAGGTTGTGATGGCTTTGGAATTAAGCTCGTAAGCTCTTTGGGCTGTTATCAGCTTTACCATTTCCTCAACGACCTGAACATTCGATGCCTCCAGAAAATAATTCCGCACTGTGCTCGGACTCTCTGTTTCAAAATCTAATAATGCTTCGCCGGTAGATGAATTGCTTCTGAACATGTTGCCGCCCACAGCTTCAAGACCCTGGGGATTTTCAAACTGGAAAAGTCCTATAAATTGCCCGGTGGGAAGATTGACTCCTGTGTCCGGATCTCTCATGGTGATCTCGCCCGACGGTTGAATGTCATAATTAGCAATATCTCCGTCAAAATAAATCTCGAATCCGTCCTGATCGAGGACCGGATATCCCTTGGAATTTGCCAGCATTTTTCCTTCGTCGGTCATTGATATTTTAAAGCTGCCGTCCCTGGTATAAAAAATCTCTCCATTAGCGCCTCTCACGGCGAAGAAGGCCTTTCCTTCGATAGCCATATCCAGCTTATTGCCTGTTTGCTCCAAATTTCCTCCTGAGAAGTCCCTGGCTGTGGCACGGGCAACAACTCCATGCCCGACCTGCAGGTTTACAGGCCTTGAAGCATTTTCAGCCGAATAGGCCTTTTGCATGGATACATATAAAAGATCCTCAAATTCTGCTTTTTCCTTTTTGAATCCGGTAGTGGATACATTGGCCAGATTGTTGGAAATCGTGTCTACATTGAATTGCATTGCTTTCATGCCGGACGCCGCGGTCCAGAGCGATCTCATCATAGGTTCTCACCTTTTTTGTTTTGGACATCCTTATCCTTTTCTACATCCTGTGAATATATAAACTAATCAGACTCGTCCTATGTCATTGACTGCTTTATCCAGGGTCGAATCCTGATATTGAATGAGCTTCTGATTGGATTCGTATGCTCTCAATACGGTGATCATGTCAACCATTTCCCTGACTGAATCAACATTTGAGCGCTCAATGAACCCCTGTTCTATAGTTCCTTCGAAATCTGCGTCCTGGCTTTCATTTGTTGCAGTCCAAAGGTTGAACCCGTATTTTCTCAAAGACTCCAGGTTTTCAAATTTGCGGATTCTTATGGTGTCAATTATTTCTTCGTTCTGAATCACTTCGCCCTGCTTGGAAATAACAAAATCCGAGCCTTCAAGGACAATGATTCCGTTCTCTCCCATGACCGAATAGCCATCCCTGGTCACAAGGCGGCCCTGGGGATCTAGCTTAAAGCCACCGTCTCTTGTATAATACTCGCGGAATTCATCGTTTTCGGGAACCGCGACACAGAAAAAAGCGCTTTCATCACCATTGATGGCAACATCGGTGCTGAGACCGGTATTTTCTAAAGCGCCTTGGGTAAAATCGGTATGGACTTCGGCTATGTCGTTATATAGGGTCATGTTGCCGATTCTTACGGGTTTGCTTGAATAGTCGCTACCGTCAAAGAATCGTTTTGCCAATACATCAGAAAATTCCTCAAACACAACAGCATCCTTCTTAAAGCCGTTTGTGTTCACATTTGCCATGTTATTGGACACGACGTCCATTTTTCTGTTCAGGGTAAGCATGCTGTAGCCTGATGTATATAGCCCTCTTATCATAGATTTCCACCCTTTGTTGGAATTTCTTCTTCAGTTTAAAATATCGGCTA
>JAAYNO010000178.1 GCA_012520855.1 Clostridiaceae bacterium
ACAGTATTTATTATTATACCTTTTCTATATATTATTGCAGAAGAAAATCTTATTAGTATACTCTTTAGTGATTTTGTGCAAGATTTTCCGATTAAACTTGATTTTTTTAGTATAATATCAATTAGTTTTTTTAGTTGCATCTCTGAAGAGATAATTTTTCGTGGAGTTATTCTCAATAGATTAAAATGCAAACACACTTTTATAATAAGCAATATAATCCAAGCCTTTATTTTCGGGATTCTTCATGTAGAATTACCTGTTGTTTTATCTTCTTTTATTTTTGGGCTATTTTCGGGATATATCTTACATAGATCGAATTTAATATACTGCATATTAATTCATTGTATTAGTAACTTTATCTCGAGTTTAGAATCAAAATACGGTTTTAATTTAACTTTTTCATCATTATATGCTCAGTTATCGGCTACAATTACATGTAGTATATTAATTATTATAATTATAATAGGTGATTGCAAAATGAGGAGAATAAAGAATAGGTAAAAGCAACTACTAGTAATAATTGGTCAATATTAAAGAGCAAACCAGTAGTCAAAAAGATTGCTAACATACAAACAACAAGATTTATATATAGATGGGCATGAAAAAGAGAGCCCATAGTGGACTTTGAAAGCTTAATATAGTAGATGAACGTGTTTATACCACTTTTTTCATAAGCCTTCTGGCAGATCTTGAGTGTTTGGTTTCTTTTATCTTAACGGCAAGGATAGTTGTAAGCAATTGTGCAATGACGGAGAAACAGACATCAGATTTAAGAGATTTGGGGGATAATGATTGCTGAGATGCAGAACCGAAAACAGTTTTGGTAAGGTTTATTGTTTTTTCTGCAGTTTCACGTATTTTGTAAAGACTAAGCTATTCCTCAGTATCTCTTGCAAGGCCGGGATACATTCTATAGTTCTCATCCGGGTAGGTATAAAACATTCGGCCGGATTCAGAATCCGAACACTTGTTATTGCAAAAGCAAACGCGTTTTATTTTAACAAACCTTGTTTTTGGGCAAGACCATTTGATACGCTCAGCCCGACCTTTACCTCTTGAAAGGCCTTTATACTTCATTGGAAGTTGGTCATCAAAAGGACAAAGAGGAGCCCAGATTTATTAAAGCCCGGGAGAGGAAGGTGCCTCTGCATCCTGTTGGTAAATTTATAGTATAACAGTACAAGCAAAACAGAGGAATGACATATGGATAAGGACACAGAACCTAAAATAAAAAGTGATGGCAGGGACTATAGATTGCTTCGGATGCTTTGTATATTCGGCGGAACTTTCTCGCCGATAATTACCGGAATTTCTATGCATAATAGTCCATTTTTCATTTATGCAGCTATTTTTGCCCTGGTGTTCAGCGGCATCTTTTTTTTGATATTTTATTTAACTTATAAATATAAATATTTTCAAAGAAATGCGTATTACATCACGTGCGCCATAACTTGTTTATTGACTTGGATAGATTTAAAAATATTAATGATACATTAGGCCATAGTTTAGGAGACTTGCTGTTGAAGCAGGTCTCTGACCGACTGAAGCAATGCGTGAGAAGAACTGATATTGTATTTAGATATGGCGGAGATGAGTTTGTTATTATTTTAAGCAATGTCGATCATGAAGAGACGATAAAAAACAAATAGGATACTGGACAATTTTGCAAGCCCTTTCAATATCAATAATTATGATTTATATACCTCTCCCAGCATAGGAATCAGTTGTTATCCCGAGGATGGGAATGACAGCGATACTATTATCAAAAATGCTTTTTTGTTTTTAAACTCCTATTTCCTTGGCTTCATAGGCGATCCTGCCGTTGACTATTGTATATAATGTTTTTGTAAAAATATCCATGGGGTCTCCGTCAAATATTGCGATATCGGCATCTTTTCCTGCTTCCAGACTGCCCACCCGGTTTGAAACGTTGCATATCTCGGCTGCGTTTATAGTAACAGCCCTGAGGGCTTCTTCCTTACCTAAGCCTTCCCTTGCCGCAAATGCGGCACATATGATCAAATCCTGGATTCTTGTAACTGGGTGATCGGTAGTCAAAGCAATCTTTATCCCTTTTTTGTGTAATAAGCCGGGAGTTTTAAAGTCCATATTCTGTGTTTCGATTTTATTTCGGTTTGACAATGAAGGACCTATTATAGCAGGAAAGCCGGATTCCTTTATCTCCTCTGCGATCAGATGGCCTTCAGTACAATGGTCAAGGGTGATATTCACATCAAATTGCTTGGCTATCCGTAGAGCGGTAAGAATATCATCCGCCCTGTGAACATGGACCTTGAGAGGGATCCTTTTTTCCAGTACAGGCAGCCAGCATTCCATTCTGTAATCTTCGTCGAAGCTGTCACCGCTTTCTTTTGCCTTCTTCTTTTTCTTGAAGTATTTTTGCGCATTAAAAAGTTCTTCCCGCAGCATTGCACCAATCGCCATACGGGTCGTTGGGGATTTGCTTATGCTGTCATAGTTTGATTTCGGATTTTCTCCAAATGCCACTTTCATTGCTGCCGGTTCTAAAACAACCATCTTATCAATGTTTCTTCCACAAGCCTTGATAAAAACAAACTGGCCTCCCACTATATTGGAGCTTCCGGGTCCGACCATCAATCCGGTTATCCCCGCACTCAAAGCATTATGGAATGCTGAATCCATTGGGTTTATGGCATCCAGAGCCTTTAAATATGGAGTTATCGGTGTGTTTTTTTCATTACAATCATCACCTTCAAACCCTTTTCTTTCTTCTATGATACCAATATGGCAATGGGACTCTATCAAGCCCGGCAAAACCCAGCAGCCCGATGCATCAATAACTTCGGCTATATTTTCCTTATTTAAACTTACCTCTTTGCCAACACTTACAATTTTTCCATTTTCAATTAATATACTGCCTTTTTCAAAGGTTGGCCCGGCCATGGTTAGTATCCTGCCATTTTTTATTAACAGCATATAATTCTTATGCCCAGCCAAAGGTAAGACATGGGCTTTCCTTTCTTGTTGATTTTCATCATTACTCGAAATGATTTATATAACTAATTTAGTATGCTTATTTTTTATATTTTTTACAGGCTGAAATCAAAAGTATCAAGGTAAATTAAGACAGTATCAAGATGAATAAAATAAACTGAAGACCTTTGAAATATCCATAATAAATGATAACATAAAACTGATCCTTAACAAAATCCGATTTACTTTTACATGAACAAGGCAGGAAAATTTGAGTATGAAATCACCTTATGAACAAAACCTGGAAAATGAACTTTATTCATTATTAGACGGAAAAGCACTTGATGTCGCCCGATTCATATCTTCGGATGTAGAAATACATGGCTGGCAGGAGCTTGCCAATGCAGTTTCAATCCGGCGCCTTGGTTATAATGACCATGGACCTGTGCACATGCGAAAAGTTGCAATTAATGCTATAAAGATGTTTAATATCCTCAGAGAAGCGGGTATCAGGACTAGTATTGTAAAAGAAGATACCGGTTCAGAAGAGGATAGCCGGATTGCGGTTCTTTTATCGGCATTTCTCCACGATATTGGAATGTCGGTAGGCAGACACAGCCACGAGGTGAGTTCTTTCGTTCTGGCAGACAGGATTATCGACCGGATACTTGATTCTGTGCTGGAAAACCAGCTCTTGAGGCA
>JAAYNO010000179.1 GCA_012520855.1 Clostridiaceae bacterium
AGGGCTTAGGTCGAGTAGACAGATTCACTTTCATTTTATAAAACCTAGTATCTTCAAGGCTTTCCGGACTTTATTTTCTAGACATCAAGCAAATGGTCTCCACGTGGCTTGAGTTGATAGAATTGATGCCTGCAGCAATTTTAAGAACCTTCTGTAAAGCTTACAACATCTCTTAAAATAATCATAAACTATCCCTTTCAAATAAATTCAAAAATACACTCTTTATATCGTCCATGTTTTATAACCACATCCCTATACGTGTTTGCACTTTATTCTTAATATTAAATATTTCTGCATACTCAAACAGCTTTCTTATGTTTTTCTTCGAATCCTCTATATAACGGCCAATAGCATTATAAAATACTTCTTTCTCCAGTTTTTTCTCATAACGGAGGACATCGCAAATTGTGCGATCTCTGTTGTATATCTTTATTTCAATGCCATCTATCTCTATTATATCTACACCAATGTCTAAAAACTTTGGCTCAAGATAGTAAGGTTCTATTAGAGGATAATCAATTTTATACTGAGTTGTTTTACTATATCTATCCACAGCAATTTGCCATGCCAGCGGTATGCGATCTGTGTAGCCATAATGGAATAAGGCACTTTCAAGAAATATAACTGCTCGCGGAAATAAACGTGAAATAATTACCTCTTCACGAATAACATAATCTGTAAGTTCATAAAAACCGCGTTTGGTCTTTGTAATAATTCCTTCATTTAGAAGTCTTTTTATCTGGCGACTCGAAAGTCCTAAATCTTTAAGCTCTACAGTTTTTAAGATTCCTCCGCATCTTTGAAATTCTTTCTTCAAAACATCAATTTGTGTCATTTTGCACCTCTCGGCCTGCTTTTGTTTTTTAATGCAGTCTTTTAAGTGCGTTTTACCATATTATTACTTTTGAATCAAGCGGTTTTTAGTGTGATAGCTGCCGAGCCTCCGGGTGATCTGCTAATAGTTCAACATCCTCCGAAAACTGCAAGCCCAAAACATCGTATAGAATACGCAGTACGGCCATCATTTCAGCTTGCTGGTTTTTCTTGTATAAGTAAGTTAAGGCGAAACATTTTCAAATATTAAGTATTTTGATTGTATCACGACATTTTGCAATGCTCTCGGCTTTTTAATGATGCTTTTTACTTTCCAAAATTAGTGCTTTAATCCCCGTCAGCTGCTGGTTCCTCCGAAGGTTCAGGCGTTTGTTCGGGCTGTGGCGTTGGAGTTGCGGGAGGGGGCTCCCTTAAGACTTTGATGGTATATTTTCTGGCGTAGAGGCCGTCAGCCGATAAAACATGTACGATAATTACGTTTTCACCCTCAACTAATTCCATTCTTTCAGGGTCTGCTTTTTTATCGTTGATTGTAAAACTTATGCGTGCATTCTCGTCGTAGGGTTTTACGGTTATTCTGGCAAAGGCAGCCTGAGCCGGTAGCTTTGCAGAAAACAAAGCATTGGCTGTTGAAAAAGGAGGATCTAAAATCATGTTGTGCCAATCGCCTTCCAGGCTTTTTTTCGCTTCGCCTGTATTATCAGGTGATGCGACCTGAGATGTCTTTGGTACAGGGGAAGTATCAGGCTCAGGTGTGTTATCCGGCGCAGGGGATGCATCAGGCACAGGTGTGTTATCCGGCGCAAGAGAAACATCAGGAACAGGTGATGTTTCAGGAACAGGCTGTTCCGCTGGTTCGTTTTCTTCGGGTATAAGAATCTGGTATTGAAGCTGCAGCTTCTCAAGGTAAACATTTGACGTTATAATCTTTTTATCGCCCTTCTCTTCTGTTTGTGCATATTCGACTTTATTGCCGCTATCGTCATAAACGATCTGTTTCACCAGTTTTGCGTGGATGGCTATGCGCCCGTCATCACCGCGGCTTTTATCACATGTCGAAAGTGTAATGATTTTATCCCGCGATGAAAGAGGAATGCCGAAATCATACTCCGATTTGTTTTTAATAGTATTCAGAAAGCTAAGATAGTCCGCATCGTCCGAAAAAACCGTCCTTCTGTAATTAAAGCTCACATCGGTCGAATAGGCTGAGAAAACCTTATATTCAAGGCGTGTACTAAGCAAATCCAGATATATCGTGGTAATATTTTCGTACTTTTCTTTGTCAGTGGGATAGCCTCTGAGATTTCCGAACATGGAGTTGTTTCTCATGGCATGTCCATAAATAATTATATGTTTATCCGGTTCGCTATTTAGATTAGCTGAATCCATGAAGATCGATCCGGAATTGGATTTGTTTTTATAAAAGTCATGGGTCATATAATATTCATTGTCAAAATACTGCATAACAGGATAATCAATGGCTTTTTTAAACCCGGGTATGCTGATCCAGCCCACCAAATCACTATTTTTGGCTTTTAAGTCCGAATAGATATTAAAAATGCCATCTGTGTTTAATTCCTCAGGATTGCCATTGAGAACTATATACGGAAGTGTTTCCGTATTCTCCTCTTCTTTTGATGCCCGTTCTTCCTCAACCTCTGGCGAGTACGGGGCAGAATATTGAAAATCATGCAACACATAATGAGTTTGAATGGATGCCCGAATATCATTATATATTTTATCCTCTTTATGATATGCATAAAGCTTGGCTGCAATTTTATAAAACGAAAACGAAAAAATTCCGGCAAAAACAAACAAAAGCAATATCCTAAGCAAACTATTTAAGGAAATTTGCTTTTTTGATGATCTAATCTCAAGCTCTTCCTGTGGTTCATTGCCAGAGGTCAAATTCTCCATAAGCTTATAAAATTCTCCTGTAACAAGCCATTGTCTACACTATGATTGAAGATCATACAGGCTATGTGGAATATTCTTTGAATATTATACCATATAACAGGCAAAGACACCCAGTCAGTGCGGGCTAATCAGTTTTTAATCCGATGTCAGCACGACAAACCAATCATAATATCCTAAAATCAAACCTTGAAAATGCTGATCGCATCCTTAAGACGCTGAGCTTCCTTTTCAAGCTGCTCCGCATTTTTTTGGAACGCTTTCATTTCATGCACCTGCTTATCAAACGAAGCGGTGACTTCCTGAGTGGTAGCGGCAGTCTGCTGGGAAACTGAAGAGATATTCTGGATAGCACCAAGAACCTGGTCTTTATGTCCCACCATCTCGCCTGTGCTCAATTTTATAGCCTGGACCTTTTTCACCAAAGCCTCCATGGAATCGGAAATCTCATTGAAGGATAATATAGCCTTTTCTAGAGCGTCATTCTGCTCGGATATAATAATTTCGGTCGAATCGGCCTTCTTAACTGTCATCTCTGTTTGCTGCTCATTTTCCTTTACAATATTTGCGATATTATGGGCTGCAGCTGCAGTTTTCTCAGCCAGGTTCTTCACTTCCTCGGCAACGACAGCGAAGCCGCGACCCGCCTCCCCTGCCCTTGCCGCTTCTATTGATGCGTTGAGTGAAAGGAGCCTGGTTTGCTCCGCGACTCCCGATATAACCTTTACTATACTGGTGATATTTTTACTTCTTTTGCTAAGCTCATCGATATCACTTCGCACTTCCTTGATAATCCTGTTTGTCTGTGCGGCTTTCTCTTCAAGCTCCCTTATGGATGACAGACCGTTTTTGGTAAGCTTGAAAGTGGAATCCGACACCTGTTCGATTTGTTTTGCGTTATCTGAAACGGTACCGATGGCAGCATCCAGTGCACTGGAT
>JAAYNO010000180.1 GCA_012520855.1 Clostridiaceae bacterium
AGGTATGGAATCCCCGGTAAAAAACGTTCTACTTGTAATATAAAAAAATATAAAATGTATACTCAGTATACTCTAGGGGGTTATTCCTGTCTAAAAAATAGGTTGACTTCCTATGGTATCTGAGCGCAGCGAAGGATCTTTACACTCAAACAGGGGCATTCCGCGGCAAGCCTGAGCCACGCAGCAGCGAGGCGAATTTTTGATTCGCCTGTGCGTGCCCGTTTGTTTTTCTATTAATATTTGTCCTTCTAATCTCAATATGATAGAATATGTAAAAATTAATGACTTAACCTGGCAAAGGCTGTGCTGACATGTACGATATAAAAGCGATGAAAAACTTAAAGCCCGCATATAATAAGAACCTTATTTATACAAGGCTTGGCTGCGATAAAAACCACACCGAACTTTCCGGCCAGTTGTATGATGAGGTTGAAAAACTTATAAAAAAGGCAGAGGAAACTCTAAGCCTTACGGGAGCATATCGTATAATGGGTATAGATAGAATAGATCCTCCAAAAGTGATTTTGGAAGATGGTACGGTCTTTTCCGGAACGAAGCTGGCGGAACTGATGAAAGATTGTGATCAGGCACTTATTATGCTGGCTACCGGCGGAAGCAAAATAATGGAGCTTATAAACAAGCTTCAGAAAGAAGGCAAAATGAGTGAGGCAGTTGTGATTGACGCAGCAGCCTCGGAGATTACCGATTCAGTATTGGACATGGTCATGCTCCATGTTGGCCAAATACTGAGAAGTAAAGGAAAAGTCCTGACAAATAGGCGTTTCAGCCCCGGATATGGAGACTTTGACATAGAGCAGCAGAAGAAAATTTACCGCTTGATGAATGGAGTATCCTTTGGTATAACACTAAATGAAGCTTGCTTATTATTGCCTGAAAAATCGGTTTTTGCAGTAGCCGGAATCAGCGGAGGCCATAAATATAATGACAAAGAAAGAATTTAAAAAACTTTTTAATAATAGAATAGTCCTGCTCGACGGGGCAGTGGGAACTTTTCTCCAAAACTCGGGCATGCCCCACGGCGTCTGCCCTGAGAAATGGTCTTCACAAAACAGGAATCTCTTAATAGATATACAAAAAAGGTATATCGAAGCAGGTTCGGAAATCATATACACAGCCACCCTTGGCGCTAATCCCATACAGCTTTCGGAATACGGTCTTTCCGAAGAAACCTTTGAACTTAACAAAACTCTTACTGAAATCGCCCGTGAGGCTATTGAAAAAAGCATGGTAAAATCCTTTATTGCCGGGGATATTTCTTCATGCGGAAGCCTTTTGGCACCCTTTGGAAGCATCGGGTTTGAAGAAGCAGTAGAAAGCTTTAAAAATCAAATTAAAGGGCTTATCGCGGGCGGCGTGGATTTATTTATCATTGAAACCATGATGGACTTACAGGAGGCTCGTGCAGCGCTTATAGCCGTTAAGGAACTGTGTGATCTTCCCGTTATGGTGACCATGACTTATGAAGGCCAGCGCACTTTGATGGGAAGCGACCCGGTAAGTGCATTGGTAACATTACAGTCTTTAGGTGCCGATGCCGTAGGCTGCAACTGCTCCAGCGGACCTGCCGAAATGGTTGATATTATAAGGCAGATGAAGCCTTATGCAAAGGTACCTTTGATAGCCAAGCCCAATGCGGGAAAGCCAAGGCTGGAAAACGGCAGAACAGTATTTGATATGGATCCGGAAAGCTTCGCCTCATATGCTGAAGCTCTTGCAGAAGTGGGAGTAAATGCTCTTGGCGGCTGCTGCGGAACAACTCCTGAACATATAAAAAGAGTTTCGGAGGCAATCTCCGGCCTTCGGCCAGCAAAGTATACAAGAAAGCCATACAGCCTTGCATGTTCAAATCGTAAAACAGTCGAGATCCATACGACCCTTCCCTTTGCGGTTATAGGAGAAAGACTTAATCCAACGGGGAAAAAAGCTTTAAAGGAAGCTCTTATCAATGATGATATGGATTTGGTCTCCGATCTTGCCCGGGAGCAGGTTGAAGCGGGAGCAATGCTCCTTGATGTCAATGCAGGGGTTCCGGGAATAAACGAGAAAGAGACCCTTGTAAATATGGTAAATGCGGTATGCAATGCTGTGGCAGCACCCATATTGATCGACACCTCAAATGCTGAAGCATTGGAGCAAGCCTTGCGGATATATCCCGGCAGAGCCATTATAAACTCGATCTCAGGCGAGAAGGTTAAAATAGATAGAATTTTGCCTCTGGCTAAAAAATACGGAGCGATGTTTGTTCTCCTTCCTGTTGATGATAACGGGGTTGCGGAAACTGCCGAAAAGCGCATCGAAATAATTAAGGATGTATATTAAAAGGCTAAGGAGCTGGGATTTTCAAAAGAGGACATTCTGGTGGATGGCCTTGTTATGACCATTGCCTCAAATGCAGAAAGCGCACTTGAAACACTGAAGGTCATATCCTGGTGTAAAAACAGATTCAAGGTCAATACTACGATAGGCCTTTCCAACGTATCTTTTGGACTTCCCTCAAGGGAACAGATCAATTCAGCTTTTTTGTCCATGGCAGTTGCCTGCGGCTTAACGAGCGCTATTTTAAACCCTAATAACCGGCAGATGATGCAGAGTGTCAAAGCATCTGATGCACTTGCAGCAAGAGATAAAAATGCCATAGCCTATATAGGGCAGTACTCGGAGCAGGGTGAGAGTGACGGAAAATCAGCCAAAACGGCTCAAAAATCCCCAAAAACTTTATATGAGGCTATTATCAACGGCGATGCGACCTCAACCGAAGAATTAGCCCGTCAGGCGCTTATAAGCGGGAAACCACCTAAACTAATCATGGATGATGAGCTGATTCCCGCAATTCAAAAGGTGGGAGAGCTGTATGAGAGTAAAAAATACTTTCTCCCGCAATTGATCAGGGGTGCCGAAGCCATGGAAAAGGCGATGTCGGTAATATCGCCGGAACTTGAAAAAGACAGTGGCAAAATAAGCGAAAATAAAGGTACAATTGTTATAGCAACAGTTAAAGGCGATGTCCATGATATCGGAAAGAATATCGTGGCAATGCTTTTAAGAAATTACGGCTTTAATGTGATAGATCTGGGCAAGGATGTGGATGCATTCCGCATAATAGAGGCGGCAAAGGCAAATAATGCAGATATCATAGCTCTTTCAGCGCTTATGACAACAACAATGAACCAAATGCCAAAAGTGATGTCTATTGTAAAAGAGGAAGGGCTCACATGTGAAATGATGGTGGGGGGCGCGGTATTGGACAGCAATTTTGCAGGAAGCTTCGGAGCACATTATACAAACGATGCGTATAAAGCCGTGAAACTTGCTGAAAGCCTTATAAATCAAAACAAAAACGGGGGTTGACTTATGGACTGGTTTTTAAAATTAGGATTTTTCTCTATGACAGACAAGGTAACCGATGCAATCGGTGGAGCAATGCCATATATCTTGACCGGTGCGGTTATCGTGGCAATATGGATATACTTTTTATTTCTGGTCCCTAAAAAAGAAAAGCGTTATGACCGCTTTTCCGATTATCTCAATGATGTTCTGAATTTCAGGCTTATGTTAAGCAGCGGTCTGGCTAAGATCCTTTATATTGCTACTACCCTGGTAGTACTTATCGTTGGAATTGTGGCTATGTTTGCAGCTAATTTTCTGGTGGGGCTTTTGGGAACAATAATACTGGAAATCACACTTAGAGTAATGTTTGAGATATTTATGGTGGTTTTCTCAATTCAGGAAAACGTAACAGCGATAAAAGAAAAACAGGCTGAAATTGAATCCCAATACTATTATTATGACGATGACAACTAAGTTCCGATATGCAATTTCCACACCCCCATCCGAAGGGATGGGATTTAGTTTTTCAATTCACACAGTGCGAATTGCCAAATCAAAATGTTAAACAGTACTGGACAACAGTATAGCCATGTGCTAAAATAGGTTTTGCTGCATGACTTTATGTGCATGCGGGTGTAGTTCAATGGCAGAACATCAGCTTCCCAAGCTGATTGCGAGGGTTCGATTCCCTTCACCCGCTCCAGCAAAACAAAAAATAGCGCCCTCATAGCTCAGTAGGCAGAGCGCATCCATGGTAAGGATGAGGTCATCAGTTCGATTCTGATTGAGGGCTCCAAAAGAGATAGGGAGAATTCGCAAGAATACTCCCTATCTCTTTTGGCATCTTTACTCCGGAACTGTACCGTGCCCCCTAACCTTACCATGGATGCGCTCTGCTCAGAGCACGCAAAGGAAAAAGCGAGTAATGCAAGGAAAGCAAGCCTCGAGGAGCGGAATTTATGAGATAAATGAGCACCGCAGAAGGCGCAGCTTGACGCAGCAGGACGAAGCTTTTTACGAAGCATGGCATCCATGGTAAGGATGAGGTCATAGTTCGATTCTGATTGAGGGCTCCAAAAGAGATAGGGAGAATTCGCAAGAATACTCCCTATCTCTTTTGGCATCTTTACTCCGGAACTGTACCGTGCCCCCTAACCTTACCATGG
>JAAYNO010000181.1 GCA_012520855.1 Clostridiaceae bacterium
CTTATCACCGGGTTTGAGCGGCTGCCTGAAGGAATAGTCCCCGATGATATCACCGGCAAGGCAGGTAGGCCCGCCAAGGCGATAGGTAAATTCATATTCTTCCGGCATTCCGGCTCCGATTATATTGGGTCTGTATGGCATCTCAAGCACATCGGGCATATGGCATGCCGCAGATGTATCCAGAATGGCTATGTCCATACCGTTATTTACGATATCCAAAACGGTTGAAACCAAAAATCCGGTATTTAGAGCAACAGCTTCTCCAGGTTCCAGATATACTTCCACCCCGTATTTGTTTTTGAAGTGCATTATTGAATCTACTAATAAATCAATATCATAATCATCTCTTGTAATATGGTGGCCTCCGCCCATATTGATCCATTTTATTTTACTGATATAGCATCCGAATTTCTCATCCACAACCTTTATTGTGCGCTCCAGAGTATCTGAATTCTGCTCGCACATGGTATGGAAATGAAGGCCGCTTATACCTTCAAGCTCATCGGGACTGAAGTTTTTCAGAGTCACTCCCAGTCTGGAATTTTGATAGCATGGATCATAAATCGGAGTCTTGATTTCCGAGTATTCCGGATTTATTCTTATACCGCATTCCACTTTTCCGCTTTTTAAAGCTCTTTCCTTATATTTGTTCCATTGGCTGAAGGAATTGAAAACGATATGGTCGCAGTATTTAATTATTTCATCGAATTCCTCTTCCACATAAGCAGGTGAATATATATGTACCTCTTTTCCCATTTCTTCATAGCCCAGTCTGGCCTCAAACAGAGAACTGGCAGTAATGCCTCTTAAGTATTTGCCAACAAGCGGAAATACCGAGAACATCGAAAAACCCTTAAGAGCAAGAAGAATCTTGCAACCCGTTCTTTCCTGAACAGAATGCAATATCTTCAGATTCTTTTCAAGAAGCCTTTCATCCACTATATAACAGGGTGTGGGACACAAAGAAAAATCTAAGTTCATTTTATACCTCAATCTAATAGCACCGGGTCGAAGCTTTCCTTCCAAGGAAGGCCGTATTTATTCAATGCCTCCATAAACGGATCGGGATCGAATTCTTCAACATTATACACACCAGGTTTTTGCCAGATCCCTTTGATGATGAGCATAGCCCCGATCATCGCGGGAACGCCTGTTGTATAGGAAATGGCCTGGGAGCCGACTTCCCGGTAGCATTCCTGATGGTCACAAACATTGTAGACATAATAGGTTCTAGGTTTCCCGTCTTTAGCACCCTGGATTATACACCCGATATTTGTCTTACCTTTGGTTCTTGGACCCAGGGATGCCGGATCAGGCAGGACAGCCTTTAAAAACTGTATGGGCTGAATCATCTTGCCTTCAAATTCAATAGGCTCGATCGAAGTCATACCCACATTCTGAAGCACTCTGAGATGATTCAGGTAATTATCTGAGAAAGTCATCCAGAATCTGATTTTCTTAACTCCCTTGATATTGATCGCAAGGGACTCCAGTTCCTCATGGTATAAAAGGTAAATATTCTTCGGCCCTATTTCAGGGAAGTCATAAGTCTTCTTGATCTCGAGAGGCTCGGTTTCGACCCATTCCCCCTCTTTAAAGTATCTGCCCTTTGCGGTTATTTCGCGTATATTTATCTCAGGATTGAAGTTGGTTGCAAAAGGATAGCCATGGTCACCTGCATTGGCATCAAGAATATCTATGGTATGAATTTCATCAAAATAATGCTTTTGGGCATAAGCACAGAATACTCCCGTGACTCCAGGATCAAAACCACATCCCAGAAGGCCGGTAATGCCGGCTTTTTCATATTTATCCCTGTAAGCCCACTGCCATTTGTATTCAAATTTTGGAACATCCGGCGGTTCATAATTTGCTGTATCCAGATAGTGTACACCGGTTGCGAGGCAGGCATCCATTATGGACAAGTCCTGGTATGGCAAGGCAACGTTGATTACCACATCAGGATTAAAGCCTTTAATAAGCTCAATTACCTGATTTGTATCATCAGCGTCAACCTTTGCTGTCTTAATTTTTGTCTTGCCGCCGTCCAATTTACGTTTCAATGCTTCACATTTTTCTACCGTTCTGCTGGCTATCAATATTTCCTCAAATACTTCCGGATTCTGGCAGCATTTGTGAACAACAACACTTGCAACTCCACCGGCTCCTATTACTAAAGCTCTTCCCATACCTCTGCCTCCACAATATATACTGCAGTTATTTTAGAACGATTATACAAAAAACCTGTCAAATAATCAATTGATTTATCCATCTGAAATTTGTAGTGCAAGCACTGACAAATATGCTGATTGCGTCCGATAAAATGAAATGATAACATAAAGGCAGGGAGTGATTCAAATGGAAACAAAGATCTGGGCTCATCGGGGAGCATCGGCATACGCTCCGGAAAATTCCATGGAAGCCTTTGTTATGGCTCAAAAAATGGGGGCAGATGGCATTGAGCTTGATATCCATCTTACAAAGGATGGTCATGTGGTCGTCGCCCATGATGAAACCGTTGATCGCTGTTCAAACGGAAGTGGGTATATAATCGATAAAACCCTTACGGAACTAATGGAATTGGACTTCTCAAACGGTAAAGAGAATTATTCCAATACCCGCATACCAACATTGGAACAGGTCCTGGAATTTATAAAAACTTCTGGTTTATACTTAAATATAGAAATCAAGAGCGGAATAGTTTTATATGATGGTATTGAGGAGAAGACCATCAGACTCGTATCAAAGATGGGGCTGGAAGATAAGGTAATATACTCCTCCTTTAATCACTATAGCTTGTCAATTGTAAAAAAACTCAACCCGGCGGCTCCTATCGGACTTTTGTATAGCGAAGCAATGGTCGACCCATATGTTTACGCCAGGCATTTAGGTGCCGAAGCCATACATCCTCACTTTAAAACTCTTATGGTACCGGGCACTATACATAACTGCAAAAAACACGGGATCAAGATCCATACCTGGACTGTTGATGAAAGAGAACATATAATATGGCTGATCAATGAAGAAGTCGACGCAATCATGACTAATCGGCCGGACTTTGCCATTTCGCTTAGAAACACTTATAAAGGGTAATTATATACTGATTTAATAAACTTAAAAAGGAGAGTCTTATGAAGCTGAATTACAAGCAAACCTTTTTAATAGGTTTTGGTTTTTTCGCAAGCTCTATCGCATGGTCCATGTATAATGTTCATGTTCCTACACTCCTGGAAAAATATTTAGACAGTACCTTTTTGATTGGTATCGTTATGACTATTGACAATATTTTCGGAGTGATATTCCAACCCCTCTTCGGAGCTCTTTCCGATAAAACCCGGACAAGATTCGGACGACGAATGCCCTATATTCTATTTGGTTTGCCAATATGCGCAGTTGCCTTTTCCCTGATCCCCTTTACCTGGTCACTGGCTACATTAATGGGGGTTGTCATTATCTTTAATTTTGTTATGTCCACCTGGCGAGCTCCTGTTGTAGCTCTTATGCCCGATATCACTCCTCCCCCGCTAAGAAGCAAGGCAAACGGTATCATTAATTTTATGGGAGGCTTAGGCAGCTTATTTTCCTTCGCTGTCGGAGGCATACTGTTTAAATTAGGAGGAGTACCGCTTCCCTTTATTGCAAGCTCCGTTGTGATGCTTCTGGCTCTGCTTGTACTTAAACTATTCGTACATGAAGAAAAGTACAAGGAGGAAGCCGGTGTTGAAGAAAATGCCGAGATCGCTCAGGAAACCATTGATGATGCAGAGAAAAGCAAAAAGTCAGTAAGCCTTATCTTCCTGTTATTCGCGATCCTATTTTGGTTCTGCGGCTATAATGCGGTGGAAACCTTCTTTAGCCTTTATGTCATAAACACATTAAAGGATGCTGCGGGTAATTTCTTGACCGAGGGTGACGCATCATTTCTCCTTGCGTTTTTTTCAGTAACATTCCTCTTTTTCTCCATACCAGCCGGATTTATCGGTTCGAAAATCGGGAGAAAGAAAACTATATTGATGGGGCTTGCAGGAGTTGCAGTGCTTTTTATAATCATGATATTTACCGGAAACATCTGGGTGTTAAGGGCACTGCTCTTTTTGGGCGGAGCATTCTGGGCTTGTGTCAACATCAATTCGTTGCCTATGGTAGTTGAGCTTGCCCAATGGAAGGATATTGGAAAATACACAGGCTATTATTATTTCTTCTCCTTTAGCGCCGCTATTATAAGCCCCATATTGTTCGGCTGGATACGGGATTTGGTTAAAAGCTATGATGTACTGTTCATATATGCTCCCATTACATTCGCATTAGCATTTATATCAATGCTGTTCGTCAAGCATGGTGAAGCAAAAAAGACTGAAACAGCAAACTAAATTGCAGCCTTTGTTGGAAATTATTAAAGCCCGGAGAATCATTGTAATGGATCCTCCGGGCTTCGTTGATTCGATAAGTGCTTCAACCGTTATTCTTAGCCAGCTATGAACGCTTTTGCCTGTTCGAACTCCGCTTCTATTTCGGATGATGGTTTTTCAGATAAAAGCGA
>JAAYNO010000182.1 GCA_012520855.1 Clostridiaceae bacterium
CGTGGAACCTCTATCCCGGACAAAAGGGGGTAATAAATTACAAATAAAATCAAAAATAAAACAAGAAAAACCTTTGTGACTGTACGGCTGAAAATGCCGCGCTCCTCCAGGTATCTGAACATTATTCCCAGCATTAGTATCAAGAAAGGTACGCAGGAAAAATAATGGTATATGAAGGTTATTTTTCTGGGGGCAATGACCCAGGGAAGATATTGTGAAAAGTATCCTATAACAGGGAAGAGTAAAAGCTTGTTGTCTCCGATATATTTTCTTTTTTTAAATAAATTCGCGATAATAAAAAACAATATGACAAATAATGAGACAAGACCGAGCCAGAACAGCAGCGGATGTCCCAGACATGCCACCGAAGCACCCCAAAATTCCGGTAAAAGCTGGCCTTGATAATAAAAAATAGGACGGATATCAAGGGGCCACTCGTACCAGGGTGAAGAATAGGGATGGACTGCATCCACTCCTTTATGATATTCATACATGCTTTTTACAGAATCTATGACCGTTTTAAAAAGGCTTTTACCTTCCTCATTATAATTAATGGGTATAAACGAAAGAGTATATATCACAACAGGTATTATTATAAAAAATATTATGCAGAAAAAGCAGGTCAAATAGAAGTGTTTGCCCAGCCAGCCACCGAGTTTTTTAGATTTTTGCTTAAAATTGCCGCCGTGAACTTTTAGAGCTGTATTCAGGTGATTATTATACTCACTGTACTCATAACCCCTCGACATAAAGAAAAGAACTGCAAGACCAAATGCACCATAAAGTGCGATCCATTTTGTCGCTGCTCCGAGTCCCAGAGAGATCCCGCAGAATAAAAGGGGGAGGAGAGATTTGAACAGACCTCTTTCATATGATCTTGAGTCATAATAGTCCAGCATGAAATAGAACATAAGCATTACGAAGAATACGGTATAGCTGTCTATAGTAGCAAGGCGTGTTTGAGTAAAGTGCATAAAATCAAACATCATTAAATAAGCGCAGAAAAATGCCCAAAATGTATCTTTAAAGAAACGTTTCGCAATCAAATACATTAGCGGGATAAGAGCAGCTCCGAATAAAGTGCCCATTATTCTCCAGCCAAAGGGATTCATACCGAAAATACTTATTCCAAAGGCTATTATGGTTTTTCCCAGAGGAGGGTGGGTGTTCTCATATAGAATATCCCGTTTCTCCAACTGTTCAAAAGCCGTTCTTGGAAAATACACCTCATCGAAATAGGTACTGTTTAATATTGATGGGCGGTCGGGAACAAGATGCTGCTCGTCAAACAGGAGCATAATACCATCAGAGGAAGGTTCTTGTTCGATTTTAAAGTCCGATATGAGGTCATTACCGCCAAAAAAACCCATTTCTCGGTATTCGGCTTTATAGAATCTATTTTTATCGTTTTCATTTTCAGTTCTGAGATATCTGGTTGTGATCCTTAGTTTATCAGTTTTTACAGTGTCTGTTGAATAGTGCCACTTGAACACAGATTTCATATCAATAAAGGTATAAGGCATGAATTCTCTACCATTATGAGCCTCTATTTCCAGACTTCCGAAGCAGCCCCAGACATGACCGAGCCCTCCAAAGAGCATGATTTTATCAATATTTACTTCGCGGCCGAAATCAACAATAAATTCTTCGTTCAGATATTCCGGTTCCCAGCCTGTTTGCGGCGCTTTTAAATCTCCCAGATAAAAAAGAGATATCACTAAATATATCGCTGTCATTATGAGCATTATTTTAATATCAGTTTTATTTATTTTACCGCCCATATATTATTGTTCCTTCCTTTTTTGCAATTTACCATCTTGAGCCCTATATGTCAGTCTGAACGCTAATTATGTCATCCTGAGCGCCTATATGTCATCCTGAGCGCAGCGAAGGATCTGCTTATTCTTCCTGTCATGCACTTATGTCATTATGACAATATAATGTCATAATGAGCTCCTAAATTTGTCATCCTGAGCGCAGCGAAGGATCTTTCAACTTACTGCATCTGGCTTGATAAATGCCCTATATCCCTGATACAGCGAAACAGCATATGTTATCAGTGTTATGAATGAATAGAGCAAGCTAAGCCCATCCCAACGCTCAAGCCAGTACACTTCCCCAAAAGAGATTATATACAAATACTGATGATTAATAAACACCGAAAAACTTATTAGGCATAAAGTTAATAAATGCCGCTTGTCAAATACCGAAGCCAGTGTAATGAAAATAATAGCAGGCAGCAAATACCTTTCGTGCATTTTTGTCATAAAGAAGAAAGAACTGAAAAGAACAAGATAAGAGAAGTATGTTATCGAGTATAAAGTAGCTTTTCCTTTTATCAGGCATATAAAAGCATAAGCAATACCGAGTGCAAGAAGAATATTGCCCCAGGCTAAATAACTCAGTCCTAAAAACGCCATGCTATCGTTTTGGATCTGCCCTCCCAGCAAGAACCAGAAATTAAAAGCATTTGCAGAGGCAAAAGGATAATCCTTTATACTGGTGAAATAAAGATTAAAAAGCCAGTAAAAATAATCTATAAAAGTCGGAAGCTTGCCTGACAATTGAGTGGGAACATAAAAAGGTATCACTATTGCCAAATATACAGCAATACCGGAAAAGATTCCTGAAAAGAGCCTTATGAAAGACTTAAAATCAAATTTGAGATCCCTGAAATATAGATATAAAACAACCGGCAGCAATAGCCCGCTTTGCGGTTTTGTAAGCACGGCCACAAGAAACAGCAGTGCTGCTAGATTGGGTTTCTTATACTCAAAGAGCGCGAGTACCCCGATTAGCATTGTTGCCGGAATTGAATCGAATTGCCCCCATATGGACGAATTTATGAATACTCCCGGGTTGATCACATAAGTCAGTGCCAAAAGCATTCCCAAATTAGTTTTTTTATACTTTTTGGAAAGTTGAACAATCAATAATGCTCCTATAAATTCAAAAAGAACGGACCAAAACTTAATCAAATAAATTTGCAACGCGCCTGATAGAGACAGAGCCTTACACAACTCTCCTGTAATCCAGAGAAAGTAAAGAAAAAATGGAGCATAAACAACATGAAATCCGCTGGTATAGAACCCGTCGGGCCCGTGTTCGGCCAAATAACTGCTCCACGCCATATAGCCTGCCATATCTATCTGATAGGGTTTAATGCATGTAATAATAATACGGAAAGATATTATAAGAAAGAATAACGGCAGAAACCACTTTTCATAATCCCTAGCGTATCTACCCTTGTTTTTTCCAAGCTTAGCTCCGGGCATAGCATTCCTCCGCACATAATAATCAGCGCTCATAAGCACTGATATAATGTTACATCGTAAATTAAAAAAATGCAAAAAAAAAGCACCGTAACAGGATTTACTTATAAAATAATTGCGATCCTTTAATTGGTGCAAGATAAAATGATTTCAAAGTTCTACATATATAAAAGGAGGAATAAATAACTTCAATAATATTATACCATTATCCGCTCTATTCTAATGTTACTTTTAGATTATAAATATGTTAACAAAAGATGAACAAAAGCCGGTCAAGCCCTATGTCTATGTCAATATTCTCAATGTAAAATCATTGATGAGAGA
>JAAYNO010000183.1 GCA_012520855.1 Clostridiaceae bacterium
CCGTTTCGCAAACGGCTAATATAGTTATAAATAAGGAGGTAATCAGGTGGCACTGTTAGAATGTCATTACAAATCGGAAGTACTGGATATGGAGCAGCCCTTCAATGTTATACTTCCCCAAATCAGTATGTCTGACAACGAAAACAGCAGTAAAAAGTTTCCGGTTTTATATCTTCTGCACGGTTTATCGGACGACCATACTGCTTGGGTCCGAAAAACAAATATTGAACGTTATGCCGCCCAATATAACCTGGCTGTTGTAATGCCCAATGTCAACAGAAGCTTTTATGCAGACATGAAGTACGGCCTGAACTATTATACCTATATAACCAAAGAGATTCCCCACATTGTTCAGTCTTATTTTCCCATATCAGATAAACGGGAGGATAATTTTATTGCAGGTCTTTCCATGGGAGGCTACGGTGCTTTCATGATTGCTCTTAGAAATCCTGAAAAGTTCTCTGCTGCGGCTAGCCTGTCCGGAGCGCTTGACCTGACCGTGTTTCTGGATATGAACGATGAACGGATAGCCCCGATGACCGAAATGCTTTTCGGCTCACCTGAGGAATTTATAAACTCGGATTATAATTTGGTAAGGCTATTATCAAAAACAAGCAAAGAAAACCTCCCCAGGTTGTTCCAGTGCTGCGGTACCGAAGACTATATCTATCCTCTTAATGAAAGCTTCAGAGCCGCTGCAAATAAGTTTGGGATTGATTTGACTTATGAAGAAGGTCCCGGTGAACATGAGTGGGGATATTGGGATGCCAATATCCAGCGGGTCTTGAGGTGGATATTCCAAAGATGACTGTTCTTAGTAGTATATAATTTTAAAACACTTATATTAGTATTGAAATTATGTGGTATAATGATACAATAAATAAAAAATGCGATGAAAGAGATCCAGTAAGCTCATAACCTCTTCAAAAAGAGATTTGATGCCATAGGCTGAAAGCGTCAATTTGAATGTTATTGGCCGAATTTCACTCCTGAGCTGTCGCCTGAACAATAAGTAGGAGCGGCCGGGTAAGCCCGTTATAGCGTATAAGTGCATGATTGTGCCGGTCGGTATGATCATGAACATAGGTGGTACCGCAAGCTTAAAGCTTTGTCCTATGACAGAGCTTTTTTTATATCATTTTAGGTTTTAGCATGAAGGAAAATAACCACTAAAAGAAATTGAGGTGTCATAAGCAAGATGAAACGACAATTGGAAGCGATCAAGAATCAAGCGATGGAAAAGCTTGCCCGGGTTTCTGATATACGCGAACTCGAGGATTTGAAAGTTGCCTATTTAGGGAAGAAAGGCGAATTGACCGGTATACTTAAAAAAATGGGCGCTCTTTCACCAGAAGAACGCCCTGTAATCGGACAGTTGGCCAATGAGGTGAGATTTGCTCTCGAAGAGTCCATAGCGCAAACAAAGGATAGGCTTATTAAGGAAGAACGCAGTATCAGGCTGAAAAGTGAGACGATTGATGTCACAATGCCGGGTCGGATTAAGCCTATCGGCAAAAAGCATCCTTTAACGATTGTGCTCGATGAATTAAAGGACATTTTCCTTGGGATGGGATATGAAATTGCGGAAGGACCTGAAATTGAACTGGATTACAATAACTTTGAAGCGTTGAATATTCCAAAGAATCATCCTGCAAGAGATACTCAGGATACCTTTTATATAAGTGAAAACGTTGTGCTGAGAACACATACTTCTCCTGTGCAGATAAGGCATATGCAGTCCCATAAGCCTCCTATCCGCATCATCTGCCCGGGAAGAGTATACAGATCAGATGCCGTTGACGCTACTCATTCACCTGTTTTCCACCAGGTAGAGGGACTTGTTGTTGACAAAAACGTTACCATGGGTGATCTGGTTGGAACGCTGCAGGCTTTTGCAAAAGGTATTTTCGGCGAGAACTCAAGAATCAGGCTAAGACCTCATCACTTTCCGTTTACCGAACCTTCAGCAGAGGTTGACGTATCCTGCTGGGGATGCGACGGCTCGGGATGCAGGATTTGCAAAGGCGAAGGCTGGGTGGAGATTCTCGGATCCGGCATGGTCCATCCAAATGTTTTAAGAGAGTGCGGAATAGACCCTGATGTGTATTCCGGATTTGCATTTGGAATGGGTATTGAACGTATCGCAATGGGCAAGTTCGGCATTGACGATATGAGATTGCTTTTTGAAAATGACATTCGTTTTCTCAGGCAGTTTTAAGAGGAGGGATAAATATGAAGGCACCAATAAAATGGCTTAAAGATTATGTTGATATAAATTTATCGGTAAAAGAATATGCTGATAAAATGACCATGTCCGGTTCCAAGGTCGAAGGTGTGGAGGATATGGGAAAGGACATTGAGAAGGTAGTTGTAGGCAAAATAGTTTCTATTGAAGCCCATCCCAACGCCGATAAACTGTGCGTATGCAAGGTCGATACCGGAAGTGAGACTTTGCAGATAGTTACAGGTGCGCCAAATGTAAAAGAAGGCGACTTGATACCCCTTGCATTGGTGGGAGCTAAGCTGCCCGACGGAGAGATCAAGCTTTCCAGGCTCCGGGGTGTTGAGAGCTATGGTATGATGTGCTCAATCGAAGAGCTTAAACTTACTAAAGATTATCTGCCGGATGCGCCTGATAACGGTGTTTATGTTTTTAACGAAGATCAGAAGTTAGGAACCGATGTTAAGGCTGCTCTTGATTTGGATACGGTCGTAGAATTTGAAATCACCTCCAACAGGCCGGATTGCCTGTCTGTTATAGGATTGGCACGGGAAACCGCCGTTACCCTGGGAGTGGGATTCAAGGAACCTCAGATAAAGGTTAAGGAAGAGGCAGGCGGAGATATCAATGATTATATATCTATTGAAATAAAAGATCCTGAACTTTGTCCCCGATATGCCGCAAGAGTTGTAAAGGATATTAAGATCGGACCTTCTCCTGCATGGATGCAAAGAAGGCTTGCAGCCGCAGGTATGAGACCAATCAATAATATCGTAGATATAACAAACTATGTAATGCTGGAGTACGGTCAGCCGCTGCATGCCTTTGACTATGACCGTATTCAGGGCAGGAAGATCATTGTCCGCAGAGCACAGGAGGGTGAAACTATCAGGACTCTCGATGGCCAGGACAGAGAACTGGACAACGAAATGCTTATGATATGCGATGAAAACAAGCCTGTTGCCGTAGCAGGCGTTATGGGCGGAGAGAACTCGGAAGTAACGGAAAACACACAAACCCTCTTGATTGAATCAGCTAACTTCAATGGCTCATCGATCAGAGCGACGGGAAAGAAAATGGGGCTTCGAAGCGAGGCAGCTATCCGCTTTGAAAAAGGGCTGGATATCCAGAACACAATTCCCGCAATAAATCGTTGTGCGGAATTAATTGAGCTTCTGGGAGCGGGCAAGGTTGTCAAAGGTATTGCTGATTGCAATTGTAAGCCTTATGAAAAGCGTGTATTGAAATTTGAGCCCGACAGGATAAACAGCTTTTTGGGAACGCAGATTGAAACCGGTGTAATGGTAAAAATATTTAAGGATCTGTGTTTCGAGGTTGATGAAAAAGCTATGACGCTGGTTCCTCCTTCCTTCAGGAATGATATCGTGGAAATGGCCGACTTATGTGAAGAAATTGCCAGGTTCTACGGCTATAACAACATAAAACCAAGCCTTTTATCCGGCAAAGAAGCAACACAGGGAAGAAAGACATATAAGCAGCGGATGGAGGATATTATCCGCAATACCATGATGGCATGCGGGTTGAGTGAGGCATACACTATTTCTTTTACAAGCCCCAGAATCTTTGACATGATCAATATCCCCAGGGATCATAAGATGCGAAATGCGGTTACTATCTCCAATCCCCTGGGAGAGGACTACAGCATAATGAGAACCACCACCATTCCCGATATGCTTAAGGTCCTGTCTATAAATAACAGCAGAAATATCCAGGAAGCTGCGCTTTTTGAGCTTTCATATGTTTATCTGCCGGTAGAAGGAGATGTGTTGGCCGATGAAAGAGAGACGCTTACAATAGGTATGTATGGCGGATCAAATGATTTCTATGTTATTAAAGGTGCCATGGAAGAACTGCTTTCAGCCATGGGAATCAAAGTTTTTGAGTTCAGACCGTTTAATGATGATCCCAGCTTCCATCCGGGACGTACCGCCAGTCTTTATGTAAAAGGGAAAAACGATGAGCTTGAATATGCCGCCATTATTGGTGAGATACATCCGGAAGTCGCCGAGAAAATGGAGTGTCCGGAAAGAACATATGTAGCTATGGCCGATGTCTCGGTGCTGATAGAGGCTTCCGATACAAACAGGCAATACAAGCAGCTCCCGAAGTTTCCTGCAATAACCCGTGACATAGCTGTTGTAGTTAAGGATAATATATTTGTTGCTCAGCTGACTGATGCAATCAGACAGCAAGGCGGAGAGTTCCTGGAGGAAGTCAGGCTCTTCGATGTTTACAAGGGAGCTCAGGTTCCTGAAGGCATGAAGAGTGTTGCCTTTGCACTGTCATTCAGAGCTGCCGACAGAACCCTGAAAGACGAGGAAGTAAATATAGCAATGGAAAGAATTTTAAAATACCTAAACAAAAACTTTGACGCCCAGCTTAGATAAGCTCAGAAAAATATTCAGTAAAGGAACTATCTTGGTACTACAGCTCTAGTAATTCAAGATAGTTCTTTTTAATTAAAAATTTCTGTTTTATAATGTGACTTTTTTGAATGGTTAGTTGTTTTACAAGTGAGGGGAGGAAACATATGGAAAACATTAAATATGCGAACACCTGGTCGGCAACGGAATGGATACATAGTCGATATGAGCAATACAAAACTATGCTTTTTCGCATAGCAATTTCTTTCCTTGGAAATAAGCACGATTGTGAGGATATACTACAGGAAGCCTTTATCAGACTGTGCTATAATGCACCCGCATTTGCAAGTAATGAAGACGAAAAAAGATGGTTAATCCGGGTCACTATTAACTTGTGCAAAAATCACTTAAAAAGCTTCTGGAACCGGAATAAAACTAATATGAATGAGCTTATTGATTATGTGCATGAACCAGAAGACAGAGAGCTTATGAGAGAAGTTTTCAGACTGCCTCCAATCTACAGGACCGTTATTTATCTTTACTATGTTGAAGGGTACAAGATATCCGGAATTGCTGACATTCTTAAACTTAGCGAATCAACAGTAAAAATGAGACTTAAAAGGGGTCGTGAAAAATTAAAACTAGAAATGGAGGGAGTTTATGGGGGCTAATAGATTAAAGAAGCTTTTTTTAAAAATCGATTCAGATGCTGCTATGGATCAAAGAATCAAGGATCGCCTCCTTGAATATGAGGCTGTATATAGAGAAAGAAACATGCGGAAAACTAGGGATAGGAGCAATAAAGAACGTTTTTCCCGGTATTCTGGAAGCAGGATCAACATGGTGCGAGTCCTGGCGTCAGTAGCCATGTCGGTATGTGCCTTCATACTGATAGCTGCCCTGTTGTATGGATTTAAAGCAGCCATGGTCCATTTTAATGATTCATGGAGAAAATCGGTCAGCTCTGAGGGTATGGAGGATGCATCGGATAACGAGGGCGATATTATCATGCCGGAAGATGATGATCTGATTGTTGATATTCCTGATGATGAAGGGGAAGAAGCAGACGAACAGTCTGAGAACAACAGCGGTGAACCCGGGGATGCGGAAGAAGAGACCGGGGATAAAACCGACACCCTGTCTGAAGACGAGCCTGACAATGCAGGAGACATGGAAGAAGAGGCAGGAGATACAGCCGACCCCTTACCGGAAGAAGAACCAGGTAAAGACGGCAACACGGAAGAAGAGGCCGGAAACATTGCTGAACCTTTGCCAGAAGAAGAATCTGGTAATGTTAAAGACGAAAAAGATGTTTCCAAAACAGAACCCCCAGCTGACAATGGAGCAAACAGTTCGACGGCACCTTTTCATTCTGCATTTTTTGACGTAGACAGCAATCCCAGCGTGAAAATATCCATTCCATACCTGGTTATACGCTTACATGGTATAGTGAATACCATAAATCCGGCAGATTTGACTGATGTGGTATTAACCAGGGACGGGGTAACTGTAAGCAACGGCTTAAGGTATACGGGAACATGTAAATCATTCAGAGTGAGCAACGAGGACATTACTGACTTCTACTTTGCATTTGAATATGACAATGTGGAGCCCGGCAAGTATGGATTGAAGGGAAAATATCAGGGTGAGCAATTTGAGGTGATGGAGAAAATAATAGAAAAGCCGGTATCCAGCGAGCCTGCCGAAGCCGGCGCTCTTCGAAAAGTAGAGTGGTGGTATCGTTCAGATGCTGATTATAAAGCCATTGAGATTACTGAGTTGTCATTTGAATTCAGAGGGCATCAGAATGCATTTTATACATCTGATATAACGGAGCTTAAATGTTACAGGAACGGTGATGAAATACCACTGGAATTTATTTACGCTCCATTCAGGTACTATGAAAGTGACGGAAAAGGTTCCGCAAACACAAGATTTAATTTGATAATCAAGAATTCGTTTACGCAATCCGGACGATATAAGGTTACCGGTAAATATAGAGGAACTTATTTTGAGACACTTGAAATCATGATACCTTAAGTTGACCAGACGGAAAAATTTGCCACCGGTATTGTAGGAAACGGAACCCTGGCAATTAAAGCTAATCCAAACCTCGGCCGCCCGACAATTTTCTGTTAAACTAAACCGCCTCTTCGTCATATTATGTAAAAGAGAGACAACCTTGGAGGTGGAAAGATGAACAATCAGGAATTAGAGGATTTAATTCTAGATTTATTTAATGTCCAACAGGCGATATTACAATTAAACTTTATTCTGTCCTTGATTCAGGCTGAGATAGTAAGGCTTAGTGCTGAAGAGAATAATCAGGAAGAAATCGACGCATTAGTGCAAGAATCCTTTATTATTACTCAGGTCATATTGCAATTAACTATTATTTTAAGTATGATTCAAGCTGAAATCGTCAGATTGAGTACAGAAGAAGCAGCCTAGTTGTTAGCACGGGGACGGTTGGCACCGTCCCCGTATACCAAAGTATATTATTGTACCGTGTTGAATCTTAAAACAACCTTGAATAAATCACCGTCAACATATAAATCCAGCTTTCCGTTCTGCAATTCGGCCAGGCTTTTGGCTATGGAAAGCCCCAGGCCGCTGCCTTCGGCATTTCTTGAGCTGTCACCTCGGATGAATCTTTCAAGAAGCTCATCAGTGGATATATTAAGAGGAAATTTTGAAATATTCCTGAAGGTTATGAGTGCCTGATTCCCTTCAATATCCAGATTGATATAGGCACGGGTTGAGGGTAGGGCATATTTGCAGATATTATTCATTAAATTGTCAAATACTCTCCACAGAAGTCTGCCGTCTGCCATAATATAAACCTTGCGGGTTTTAAGATTCTTCATTCCGCTTCGCTCCATTCAGAATGACAAAACCCGGAGCTTTTCAGCAGTTTCGAACCGTCCCCCTGGTAAACTGTCCCCCTAGTTAACTTAAGTATATGGGCGAGGAGGTGTATTCCTGACCGCCGATTCTCTGGCCGGGATCGCGGTAGCCCAGAACATATGCGTCTGTTGAACGGATTTCATGCTCAAACAGCCTCTTTGCCAGATCATCTAGCTTTTTGAAGCCTGCAGGCTTAACGATAATTGGCAGACCGGCCTTTTTTCTCATGTCGGAGAGTAACTGACGACCAGTGTCATTAAAGCCAAGTACTCTTATATATTGGGCATATCCGTTTGTTTTAAGCTCATTTAAAAATTCTGCGGTCATACCTGTAAGCATGGAAAAGAGGATCCTTTTTATTCTCGATGCGGGATATCGGCTTGTTACCGCCTTTGACACCATATCATCAATGGAAACCGATTCGATTGCAGCTTTTTTGAGGCGGTTTTCCAGACCTTCGCCCATGTAAGGAAGACCTGCAATACTATAAAGGGGCATATTCCTGAACAAATGAAGGAGAATATCGGAATAAAGTTCAGGGAAAATCGGATGTCTCCCGTTTTCGATCTCCTCTGTGAGAATGTTGAGACAAGCCTCAGGCATATTATCGTTCAGGAAAGGATCATTGTTTATAGTCTTTAAATTTGTCAATTCCCTGATATGATGGCGTATTGCCGTTGCGCTTGATAATGACGAGGTACGGTCAAGGCTATTATATCCCTGACCTTTTCTCTTGAGGGTCATTGGTTTTATATTACTGTTAAAGCGTTTGATGGCTTTTATATATTCTATCCCCAGTATGTTGTTCGGCTGGCTTATGGCTTTTGCAGCTTTTTCGATGTTTTGCCCGGATCTGCCAGCAAGGATGTTCTTAAGGGCGTTCTGTCTGGAAACTGCGAAGGATAAACCCTTATCAAGTCCATGTCTCAAGCTTTCCTTAAATTCCTCATCTTCGAATGCTAAAATGTCGGCGGCTGTTTCCAGAGTTTCGAGCTCTCCTTCTTCACTTCCGAAGGAAAGACAATCAATGATTCCAAGGCTGTTTAAAATACTGACGGCACCTGAAGCAAAATATTCCGCTGATGCGCATGAAAACGCTGAAGGAAGCTCCAGTACAAGATCAGCCCCCGAAGCAAGTGCCATCTTCGTCCTGGTCCACTTTGACAATAGAGCCGGTTCTCCGCGCTGGACAAAATTACTGCTTAAAACGCAGACGATTCCTTCTGCGGCTTCATGCTTCCGGACATACTCAAGATGATGGGCATGTCCGTTATGAAGAGGATTATATTCTGCAATAATTCCAACTACCGGCATAGATTATTCTCCTTAGAAGATCCTTCGTTTCACTCAGGATGACGGAATGTCCCCATTACTCATTTGTAGGGGTGTGCATTGCGTGCCCGTTCCGACGGCTAATAGCTGCCTTTCATTATATATGATTTATATTCCTATATAAAGCATATACTATACAATGGACTGGTTCCACTTAATTTTTCAGTGGGAGTATATCCTCCGCTGAAAACGTTGATTGACGGGCGAAGCGCCTGTTGAAAAAGATGTTGCCAGTGTTGGTATTCTGTGTTAGAATGAATTTGTTCGATGTGTTTTACTGAAAGAGAGTGGGTGTTTCCCACTCTTTGCCTTTGTTTAGGAGGTATGGATGGCTAAGAAAAGTATATCTGAAATAGTGACCGAAATAGCTCTTCCGATTGTAGAACAGGCGGATTGCGAGCTGGTCGACGTTGAGTATGTCAAGGAAGGCAGTAGTTGGTTTCTTAGAGTATATATCGATAAACCTGGTGGGGTAACTTTGGATGATTGCGAAAGTGTAAGCAGACCATTGAGTAAAAAACTGGATGAGCTAGATCCGATTTCCCATAACTTTTATATGGAAGTATCTTCACCTGGGCTGGAGCGTCCTTTAAAAAAACCACGTGATTTTACCAGGGCAATAGGAAGCCCTGTTGAAATAAGACTATATAAAGCGATTGACGGTATCAAGAAATTTGAGGGTGAGCTTCTTGCCTATGACGGTGAAAGCCTTACCATAAAGACAGAAAATGAAGAAAACCTTAAGTTTATGATGGAACAAATCTCAAAAGTAAAGAAAGTATTTAAATTTTAATTTGGAGGTATGAAAGAGATGAGCGCTGAGTTGCTTTTCGCCCTTAATCAATTAGAAAAGGAGAGGGGTATAGATAAGGAGGTATTGATTGACGCAATAGAACAAGCGTTGATATCAGCGTATAAAAGGAACTTTGGATCTGCTCAGAATGTAGAGGTAAGCATAGATAGAACTACAGGTGAGATCAGAGTTTATGCTTTAAAAACGATTGTCGATGTGGTTGCTGATTCTGCGACAGAAATGTCGCTTGAACAGGCTAAGCTTTTTGGAGCCGATTTCGAAGTCGGTGATATGGTTGAGGTTGAGGTTACTCCCAGGAAGTTCGGGCGCATTGCCGCACAAACAGCTAAACAGGTTGTTATGCAGCGTATTCGCGAGGCAGAGCGCAGTCTTATATTTGACGAGTTTTCAAACCGTGAGGCAGACATTGTAAACGGTATCGTAAGCCGATTTGACAAAAAAAATATTATTATTGACCTGGGAAGGGTCGAAGCAGTTTTACCTCCTTCCGAGCAAACTCCCGGTGAGAAATATAATGTACATGACCGTATAAAGATTTATGTGATAAATGTCAAAAAAACTAACAAAAGCCCGCAAATATATGTGTCAAGAACCCATCCCGGCCTTGTAAAAAGGCTGTTGGAGCTTGAAGTTCCCGAAATTGCCGACGGGACTGTGGAAATAAAAACTATTGCCCGGGAAGCAGGCTCAAGAACCAAAATCGCTATTTATTCCCGGAATGAGAATGTAGATCCGGTGGGAGCATGTGTCGGCCAGAGGGGCAGCAGAATAAGAGCTATTGTCGATGAACTCAGGGGAGAAATGATCGATGTTATCAAGTGGAGCAGCAATGCGGAAGAGTATATCGCCGCAAGCTTAAGCCCCGCCAAAGTGCTTCAGGTATCCCTGGATGAGGAAAACAAGGTGGCAAGAGTAGTAGTACCTGATTTCCAGCTTTCACTGGCCATTGGCAAGGAAGGGCAGAACGCCAGACTTGCAGCGAAGCTTACCGGCTGGAAAATCGATATAAAAAGCGAATCTCAACTTAGAGATCATATTGAGGCTCAGTTGTTCAGCGCTGATACATTATATGGAGACGAAGATGACCCAGATGAGCAATATGATATGATAGAAGAGCAGGAAGATATTGATGAGCCTGTTGATATAGACGAAACAGAGGAAGTACAGGACGACGAGTGATATACTGAGTAACGGAGATGAGAGCATGAGAACAAAAAAAGTGCCCATGAGACGTTGCGTGGGATGTCGGGAAATGAAAGAAAAAAGGCAACTATTAAGAGTTGTGAAGAATAATGAAGGGGAGATATTTATAGACCCTACCGGAAAGAAAAACGGCAGGGGTGCATATATCTGCAAGAGCCTGGATTGCTTCAATAAGGCTCGAAAGGCAAAGAGCCTTAGCCATGAGTTTTCCTGTGAAATACCAGAAAAGGTTTATGAAGAAATAATAAAACAATTGGAGGATTATGCAGAAAAATAAGATTTATTCTTTTATCGGACTTGCCAGAAAAGCCGGTGCAATAGCAGCGGGGGAGGGGCTTGCCGAACAGGCTGTTAAAAGAGGGAAAGCATATTTAGTGCTTATTACTCATGATGCGTCTTTAAATACAATAAAGAAGATCAGGACAGCCATATACGGAAGGAATATCCCGCTGGTCGAGTTCGGTTGCAAAGAGCAACTGGGGCGCATGCTGGGGAAGACCTTTTTTTCAGTCATTGCAGTAACAGACAGGGGCTTTGCTGAAAGAATAAAGGAACTGATTGAACGAGAACACAATAATGATAATAGCGCATACGGGGGTGACTTTGTTGAACAAACCAAAAATTCATGAGCTGGCGAAGGAACTTAATGTCCAGAGCAAAAGGCTTATGGAAAAACTTAATGAAATAGGCATTTATCCTAAGAGTCATATGACTACCCTGGAGGAAGATGAGCTGGAAAAATTGTATAAGCACATTGGTGTTGTAAAACGCCCGAAAGAAGATGCTGATACCTCCCGCAGTGATTCCGAACCAAAAACTGATTATACGGATAAGGCAAGAAAAAGCATGCCCCGTATTATCAGGAAGACCGAGGTTATAATTCATGATGATATTTCTCTGATGGATAATAGGGAAAATAAAGAGAGGAAAACTTATGTACGCACATCGGAAAGCAATGATGGACTTATGGCCGGCTTTACCAGAAGGCGTGACAATCCTATCACAAATGTAAGAAAACGACAAAAACAAGAATCGACAAAGCAAAAGGAAGTTAAGTCTGCAGAAAAAGCTCAGCCGGATATTTTTTCTGATATACCTATACAACCTGTTGATGATATATTAAGTGTTAAAAAAGTGAAAATCAGACCCGAAAACAAGGACAACAAAGCGGAGGGCATTATTGCTAAAGAGCAGGAGAATATGCAGAGAGAAATGATATTTGATGAGACTGGTATCCAGTCGGTAAAAAAGGTCGAGAGAGCTGCTGTAAAAGCATCAAAGACAGAAGAAGCAGAGAAAAAAGCGGAAGACAAGGATGACACTATAGCATCCGAAGCGAAAGCTATCGAATCAGAAAAAGAAAAATCAAAAAAAGCAGATGTGAAAAAGCCTGCTTCTGCTGAAAAGGAAATTTCTCAGGCGGAATCCATTGAGGAACCGCAGCGGGAGACTCAAAAACCTCAGGGAAAAACCGCCGGAAAAAGCAGGAAGCGCGAAGCTTCCAAAGAAATTGACAGAAAACAGCGTGATAGCGGAGATCAAGTTCAGCTTCAGGATGAATCCAAAACAAAAGGTGCTGATAAGCAGCAAACTCAGCGTCAGGTGGATTCCAAATCCAAAGATGGCGGAAAACAAAGCCAGCGTCAGGTGGACTCAAGGACCAAAGATGCTGGTCAGCGACAGGGTGAATTCAAGCCCCGTGAAGGTGGCTATCAAGCCCACCGCCAGGGTGACAGGTCTTATGGAGGAAGGTCTTCATTTGACAAGGATGCCAGGTCAGGAGAGTCTCGCCGCGACAGCCGCAGCAAGGATAGCCGTGACGGAGACAGAGGAACCGGCGGAAGGAGTAAACCTTTAGCAATACCCAAAGTAACGGTACCTCCCGGAATTGTTGAAGAAAAGGTTTTTACACGCGGTGAAAGACGATCGTTCCAGAATGTGGAGAGACTAAAAGAAGAAAAGAAAGAACTGAAGAAGGATTCTTCTCGTGTTGCTGCAGGCAGTGTTAACAAAGGAAGTAATTTAAGGAAAAAGATAGATACTGTTGTCGGGCACAAGGCAAAGGTCACCGATATGATGTCCGATGATTTTGTGATCGATGTTTTCTATAATGATGCTGATGAAGCCATAAACGCTAAGAGAGCTGCAAAGAGGCTGAAGAAAAGCAAGGCAAAAGAAAAGCATATACCTCCAAAGGCAGTGCTTACCGATATCACAGTAAGTGAGACTTTAACTGTCAAGGAGCTTGCCGAAGCCCTGAAGAAAACTGCAGCTGAGGTTATTAAGAAATTGTTCCTTATGGGTATAACAGCTACCCAGAATCAGGAGATAGATTATGAAACAGCCGCGATCATCGGGGATGAATTTGGCGTGAAGGTTCATAAAGCGGTAGTGATAAGCCATGAAGATATCCTATTCGACGATTCGGAGGACAAAGAGGAAGATTTGGTCCCGAGAGCACCGGTTGTTGTTGTTATGGGTCATGTCGACCATGGAAAAACTTCGCTTCTTGATGCAATCAGGAGTACAAATACCGCAGAACAGGAAGCAGGAGGAATTACTCAGGCAATAGGTGCCTATACCGTTAATCTGCACGGTAGAGACATAACATTTTTGGATACTCCGGGTCACGAAGCCTTTACTGCAATGCGCGCAAGAGGGGCACAGGTAACCGATATAGCCATTCTTGTTGTCGCTGCCGATGACGGAGTTATGCCTCAGACAGTGGAAGCCATAAATCATGCGAAGGCGGCAGGGGTATCTATTATTGTAGCTATCAACAAGATCGACAAGCCCGATGCAAATCCTGACAGGGTCAAGCAGGAGCTTACAGAACATGGACTGCTTATTGAAGAATGGGGCGGAGATGTTATAGCCGTGCCGGTTTCAGCTAAAAAGCGTGAGAATATTGACCAGTTGCTTGAAATGGTATTATTGACTGCTGATATCCTGGAGCTTAAAGCAAACCCCGACAAGCAGGCAAAAGGTACTGTTATTGAAGCTAAGCTTGATAAGAACAGAGGACCTGTGGCTACGCTGCTTGTTCAAAGGGGAACATTAAGGATCGGTGATGCTATTCTTTCCGGCTCTACTTTTGGGCATATTCGTTCCATGATAAATGACAAGGGCAGAAAGATTAAAGAGGCTGGACCGTCAATACCTGTAGAGATATTCGGCCTTTCAGAAGTTCCTGAAGCAGGAGATTTATTCTATGCTGTAAGTGATGAGAAGGCAGCCAAGCAGCTAGCCCAGAAACGTAAGGATGAAGCACACCAAAAGCAAATAGGAAGGGCTAAGATTTCTCTTGATGATCTCTTCAATCAGATCCAGCAAGGGAATGTCAAAGATTTGAACCTTATAATAAAAGCTGACGTGCAAGGCTCAGTTGAAGCTATCCGGCAAAGTATAGAGAAGCTTTCAAATGATGAGGTTAAGGTCAATGTCATACATGGTGCTGTAGGAGCGATCATTGAAGCCGATGTGACGCTGGCTGACGTTTCCAACGCAATAATAATAGGCTTTAATGTAAGGCCGACTGTTCAGGTGACTGAAATGGCTGAAGATATGGGTGTTGATATAAGGCTATACAGAGTTATATACGATGCTATAGAAGATATGGAAAAAGCCATGAAGGGTTTACTGGATCCTGTCTTCAAGGAAGTTGTAGATGGGCATGCAGAGATTCGTCAGTTGTTTAAGGTATCAGGAGTGGGTACCATAGGAGGCTGCTATGTTACCGACGGTAAAATTATCAGAAACTCCGAAATGAGACTGATCCGTAACGGTATAGTGGTACTGGAGGGCAAGCTCTCTTCGTTAAAGCGCTTCAAGGACGATGTAAAAGAAGTTGCCGCAGGTTATGAATGTGGCTTGATGATTGAACGCTTTAATGATATCAAGGAAGGCGACATTATCGAATCCTTCCATATGGAAGAAGTTCAGAGGCAATAGTATACCAGGGGGGACTGTTCTTCTGGCAACATTTTAAGTTGTCAGGTGAAACTGTCCCCTTAGTTTATGAAATCCATCCCTGCTTTTGGGGAATATATATAAAATATAAGAGCTGGTGTAAGCTTATGAATAAACATAAGGAGGTGTCGAACCATGCCATCTCTTTTTAACACTCCTGTGATGAATTTGGGGCATGGATATTATGGAAAGAACAGACAGGATTTCTGAGGAAATAAAAAAAGAACTAAGCGATTTGATAAGGAATCAAATAAAAGACCCAAGGCTCCCGGATTTCGTTTCGGTAACAGCAGTGCGTGTTACAAAGGATCTTAGATATGCGAAGGCCTATATTAGCGTGCTTGGCGATGATGACAAAAAGAAAGGTGCAATAGAGGCATTGTCCAGTGCTGCAGGCTATATTCGCCATGAAATAGGCAAACGGATCAGTATCAGGTATACTCCTGAATTCAGTTTCCTTTTGGATGATTCTATTGAAAAAGGAATGTATCTGAGCAAGCTGATTGATGAGACTATCGGAAAAAACGAATAAGTCTGGTGATCACCAAACTTGTTCGTTAAGAATATCCTTCGGATACAGATTGCAAAGAGCCGGACGGAGGTTAAAATGATCGATCCTACGCTTAAAAAGATTGCCTGGCATCTGACTAATGGCGAAAATATCGTGATACTGCCGCATATCAATGCTGACGGTGATGCATTGGGTGCGGCATTAGCTCTTGGCATTGCATTGAGATACCTGAATAAAGAGGTTGATGTGCTTATTGAGGAGGAGATCCCGTCAAATCTGGATTTTCTTCCGGGGCAGGAGCTTATAAAGAGTAACCCTCAAAAGACATATAATATTTCTGTCAATATTGACAACGGTGATATAACCAGATTGGGCGAGAGGGAGCATTATTTTTGGAGTTCCAAAGTCAAATTGAGTATCGACCATCATGCCACCAACAAGGTTAAGGCTGACTACTCCTATGTTGATACCAGATCTGCAGCAACAGGGGAGATTATATATGACCTGATTCTCAACTATTTAAAGACCGATATTGATAAAGA
>JAAYNO010000184.1 GCA_012520855.1 Clostridiaceae bacterium
TAACAGGTCTTAATGTGATAATGGTGCCTATAATATCGGTCTTGCTTTTAAAAAAGAAACCCCCGATAAATGCTTTGTTCGGAGTTGTACTTGCTTCTTTGGGCTTATTTGTGCTTAAAGGCTTTTCGGGGAACTGGACTATAGGAGATACCTTAACTTTGCTATGTGCGCTATGCTTTGCCCTGCAGATCATTTTCATAGATAAATTCGCTTCCGATGTGAACATATACCACCTGGCCATAGTTCAAATAGCTTCAGCTGCAATTTTCTATATTATTACATGGATTTGCGCAGATATGGCTTCTGCAGCGGCACCATTCGTTATAGATTCAAAAATTATTCTTACTGTGCTATACACAGGTGCGCTGGGTACGGCTCTTGGGTTTGGCGTACAGACCATCGCCCAGAAATATACCACTCCTACCAGGACGGCCTTGATCATAACCTGTGAGCCGGTCTTCGGAGCATTATTCGCCCTGATTATCCCCGATGTTTATGGTAAAACAGAGGTGATGACGATCCGAATGATTCTGGGCTGCCTCCTGATCCTGTCCGGTATGCTGATCACCGAGCTGGACAAGAGGACAGATGTTTTGTCATAAAAGCGTAAAAGAAGAATCGTTTATATATCAGCTTTGGATGCCGATATTCTCTTTAGAATCTATCGAATGGAGGCAGCCAAATGCGTTCAGTAAAAATAGCCGTTATTGCAGCTCTGGCATTAACTATAGCACTGTCATCAGTGCATGGCTCCGGTAATATGATATTTGCCGAAACCTACGCACCCGGACAGACAGAGGAGGAAGGGCTATTTAGCGGTGTTGTCAAGGAAAATAACCCATCGCTTGGATACATCACACTATATTTTGAGGACGGTTCGGGTGCCGATCCCGACAAATTCTCCGAACTAATAACGCTTCGCAGCTTTACATACGGATATGATATGCCTGTTACCAGGGACGGATACCCTGCTGATATCGGTGAGATAAAACCCGGGGATAAGGTGCATATAAAGCTGGATAAGGATGGCTATATCCAAAAAATAAGTGCGGCAAGCTATTACAGACCCGTATATGGTACTGTGTATTCGAAAAGAGCAACAGGTTTGATCCTAAAAAAAGACGACGGGACCTATGTTTATTATACAATATCTCAAGATGTTCCTGTTTATAAAAACAACAGGCCTTGCCAGCTTTCCGACATTTTGCCGGGAGACGGGATAAGGGTCATGGTACAAACTGACGGCCCGAATATTGATATTGCGGCAATCGATATTGAGAACACTACCAGACCAATTTCGGGGATTTATCGCGGCAATGCGGAATACTTTGATTTGCTTCATTATTCTCTCGCCATATCAGGTGTCCAGGAATTTGTCAACGGCCGGTGGGAGAACACTTCCAATATAGGTATCCAAATGTTTGAGTACAGTGACGAATACAGACCGTTGCCGCCGAGGCGTCTTTACGGTACTGTTTACCTTGCTACAAAGAGGGCTTTTGACGGAAAGGACAAGATCGTTTTTGCTTCCTTCCGGGGTATCACCGGTTATGAAACAACACTGAAGGATAATCTTTTAAACATCACCGGTGCAAACTTCCTTACTCTTGAAAACACATCAGAGCTTATCAATTATGATAAGGATACTATTGCTGTCAAGGATGGGCGCTTAGTTGACATAAGCGCATTAAATCCCCTTGATCCTGTAAAGCTTTCCCTGGAAAAGGATCCTTATGAAAACAAATACACGGCAAATGTGCTTGTTTCGGACTCTGGCATCCAAAGCGGAGCTATCATATATAGAGGCCGCATTAAAAGCGTAGAGCCGCAAAAAAGTGTAACGGTTGAATCTTTCGCCCAGTTGAGCGGAGTTTCGTGGAGCTTTACCAATACTCCAAAAACCTTCGATATCGACCTTGCATCAGGAAGACTTATTGAGGAAGATGGAATAGGTAATCTTAGAAATCTGGATTCAGGATATATAAACAGAAGTGTGTATATAGTTGCAGAAGGCACTAAAATTAAGTTAATGAGTACAGCCCCATATGCCGACAGCCCTGCTTCGGGACGGGTGGTAAGCGTAAATTCCGGACAAGCCGGAGAAGGAGATGATCCTGTTCTTCCGACTATTATTAAACTTAAAGAAGCAATGGTTTATAATAACGAAACATATTTATGGAGCGACTCTCCCGGTCTGGAAATATCCGTGCCTGTAAATGCAGTAGTTATTAAGAGGGGAGAGATCACGGACATCTCCATGATCAAACCGGGAGATGATATCAGGGTCATCCGCCGAAGCCAAAGCAATGAAGGGATACTTATTTTCTGCGATTAAGGGTTATTGGAGGGTTAGCAAGATGAAAATTTGTATAAGAATAACAGCATCCATATTGTTGGCGGTGATTTTACTGTCTCCTGTTACTGCTTCTGCAGTAGAAGGTTCAATGGGATATGAAGGCGGCATCTCTGTTGAGGACACAATAGAAAAGGGCAAATATTTATATTCCGAGATGCTCTTCATAACAGGAGAACCTGTTTTGCTCACCGGTGAACTGACAATAAAGAAGAGTGACAAGAACGATATTGTCACCTCAACATATACCTACAAACTGGAAAATACAGATAACAATATTACGATGAACAGGGTAGTTATATACACGACTACAAGAGAGACAAAAATCAATGGTCAGATAATCGAAACTACAAAGCTAAGCAGGGTTCCGACTGAGGTCATTAGCATAGGGGGAACCACATACCGCCTGAATAGCGCGAGCTATACACAGTCCATGATCACCGATCCGAAAGCGGCTATAAATTACCATACAGGAGAATTTTCCGAAAAGAAGGTTTATACGACAGGAACAGGGTCGGCTGACCCGGATACGGTCACCGTGACGATATCAGGGAGAACATATGCATACGATCAATACTGGAGCAGTACCGAAACCCAGAAGCTCATAATAACGGTCGAATCAGAGAAGAAAAGCCAGGATGCTCCTTCGAAATGGGGCGGATCGGCTGAGATCACTGTTTCAAGTGCTACCCAAAGGCAAATAGATTATATTGAAAATGAACCGTATCATATCAGCTTTAATGGGGGATATGTACAAAAGGTCTGGAAAGAATCCACACTGGATTATAACGCAAGATTTCCTGAGTTTGATAAAAACGGATTGCCGACAGATTACCTGAAGACATATAATGATACTCACAGCCTTTCAACTCCTATAGAGCTCAGCAGGCTTATGGTGCCTGATATCAAGCACTTGAATGGGTATTGGGCCGAGGAACCGATCAGTATTTTATTAGGACTTGAAATAATACCCGGGACGGGCGAAAATTATAAGACAGGAAGGTTTATAACACGAAGAGAGTTTGTAGCATTGCTGGTAAACGCAATAAAAGAAATACCTTCGGATCCTGATGTCAGAACAACCATTTCGGCCAGAAAAACAACCAGTAAAAAGGCTCCTGAAATATCACCTTTTAGGGATATTTCACCCGGAGACCTCTATTATGAAGAAATAAAAACCGCATACCAAAAAGGTATTACAAGCGGAAACGGGAATGGCAATTTTGGTCCGAACCTTTATATAACCAGGGCAGAGGCTATCAAAATGATCGTTTCAGCTCTCGGACTTGAGAATCTAGCTCCTTTTCCTGCCGCATCAACGCCTTTTACTGACAATGACATCATACCAGCTTATGCGCGGAATGCGGTTACAGTTGCTAATACCTTAGGGATTGTTGAACCTGACCAGCTAGGTGCGTTCAATCCGAACAAAAGACTGACAAATGAAGATGCTGCCATATTGATATATGACCTGATAACCTATATGGGTGATGAGCTCATAAAGGATTACAGAGACCGGATCATGGAATATTGATGTAGCGAATAAACATATCAGGTTCTATAATATAAATATATGTCGGGAATAAAAACTATATAAATTGCCGCAAGACGGCTGGATCGAGGTTAAAATGAGAAAATTTAAAAGGTTTGTAAGTCTGGTTCTTATTATATGCTTTATTTATGCCGCAGCGCCTTTTGCAAATGCAGGGGAATATGATTCTTACCTTGGATCGATGCTTGAATTCATGACAGAAATGTACTATGAAGGCTTTACCGACGAAGAAGGGCTTATAACGGCATTAAAGGGCATGTTTTCAGGACTGGATGAATACTCGGGTTTCTATGACAGGGAGGAAATGGCGGCTTGGTATACAAACCTTGATAATAGCTATGTAGGCATCGGGGCGGTGCTAGAAAATGATCCGGACGGGATCAGAATAGTTGAAGTATTTGCGGACTCGCCAGCCGAGAAGGCCGGTCTGCTTCCGGATGATATAATTACAGCCGTCGATGGAGTCAATATTGTTGGTATGGATAGCACGAACGTTGCTGCAATGATACGGGGAGAAGAGGGAACAACGGTAAATCTGACCGTTAAGAGAGGGAATTCCATACTTGATTTCTCCATTGTCCGGGCAACCGTTATTAGAAGTACAGTGCTTTATAGGATCGAAGGTAAAATAGGATATATTAAAATCAGCAGCTTCAGCGATGGAACATCCTATGAATTCAGTGAAGTCATGGATGAAATAGATAAGAATAATATCAGCAAAATCATACTTGACTTAAGAGGCAATTCTGGCGGGTATGTCGAGGAAGCAGTAGGGGTTGCCAATGAACTTATTCCAAAGGGTATCATAACTACACTGGACTATAAATCTGAATTATTCAACGATCACATTTACCGTGCCGACGGCAAACATACTGATTATATGATCGCAGTTCTTGTAGATGAAAAAACAGCCAGCGCTTCCGAAATTTTAGCAGGGGCTATAGAAGATTCCGGCATCGGTTTTCTTGTAGGGCAAAATACTTTTGGCAAGGGCATTTTCCAAAGCATGTTTTCTATACTCACACCTGAAGCTTATAATAAATACAGGATATTGTACGATGACGAATATGTGTCGCAAATACAGTGGTATGGATATTATGGTGTGCTGCCCTCTGAAGATGAGATCCTGGGAGCAGTAAAGATAACCACCGGCTACTATTTGACCCCGAAAGGCAGAAATATCCATGAAGTAGGGCTTTCGCCCAGTGTAATTGTCGATAATCCGACACATCCCAATGGAATAGTTTTGTCTGAAGTGAATCCGCTTGCCGGAACGGCGACAATTAAGCTTAAAACCTATAATGATGAAGTTTATGACGCAGAGAAGATACTGGCGGCTTCTGGTTACTTCAAAGCCGTGCCCGATCGGCTATTCGATGATGATACCATGGAGGCTGTCAAAAAGTATCAGACCGATATGAAGCTTCCTGTAACCGGAATAATTGATGCCAGAACGAGAGAGAAGCTGAACTCAACGCTTTACGAGATCAGAAATAACAATGATAAGCAATATACGAAAGCATTGGAATTACTAAAATGGTTTCGAGACTAGAGAACCGCTAAAATAATACTTCACCTGTGATATTTTAAGGGTTCTCACGAAAAAGGAGAATTACCAAAGAAATGCATTACAAGAAAGACAAAAGTCCAAAGGGCTTCAGCTTGATAAAGCTGGCCCTCTTTCTGTCAATGTTGCTGATTGTATCGGGGGTGGCAATTTATTCTTTTTTGGATATAAACCCCTTTGACGTATTGTCTGATGGCTTTTCAGGCCTTTATAACCGGATTTTCACCACTAGTGCCGAACAACTCAAGGAAACGGTCAAGGATATTCTTGAGGTTGATGCCAATGAAAAAATCAGTTGTGCTGCCGCATCCGGTGATTTAGTCATAGCAGGGATAAGCTCTGTCAGGATCGTTGATCAGGAAGGTATGGAAAAAGCATATATTCCCGTCAGTCTTAAAAAACCCTTTGTTCAGTCATATGGAGACGGAGTTATAGTCGCCGATATTGAAGGAAGGTATTTTGCGCTTATAAATAACGGGAAAATAGCGTGGGAGAAAAATATTGATGAAGATATAGTAAATGCGAGCATTTCCGATACATGGGTGCTTTTGATAACAAAGAGCAAGCAATCGGGATATAAAAGAACGATCCGAGCTTATTCAAAGGATGGGCAGGAGATTTCTTTCAGGAACGTTTCGAATTATTATCCGTTCATGGCGGCAAATTATCCCGGATACAACAAATCATGTTTTGTAATAAGCAGTATTGAGACATCCGGTCTCGAGGCAAACGGATTATTTGAGTTTCTAGACCTTTCGATGAATCAAAAGGCCAGCATCAAGGGTGCAAAAGAGATCTTCGGGAAAGGATTCCCGCTGGAAAAAGAGAGCCTGTTTATTTATTCCGAGAGGAGCATCATGGCAGTGGACAGTATGTACAGAACTATCTGGCATCATAAAACAGAAGGGTCAAAAGTGACTGCTGCCAATGTAGTAAACAAAAAATTCCCTGTTGTGGCCCTTCTGGACACCAATGTTTTATTAAGAGAGAGACGTAATGAAACCACAGTCAGGATTTATAACAATAATGGTACTGAAAAAGACAGCTTTGTCCTGATGGGTAAAGTGACCGGTATATCGGTTAAGGAGAAGACTGCAGCAGTAATAGCCGAATCGGAAGTGTTTTTTATAAATCAGGATGGAAGCATAATGGATCAATATACCGCAAGATCAGATATTCAGGGAGTATATCTGTCAAAGGACGACACAGCTTACATAGTTACGTCTGACCTGATCACCAGGGTAAAAATAAAAACAGACCACAAATTTCTCGGGATATTTTAGCTCGCTCTAAGGGTCATCCTGAGAGAAGCGAAGAATGACATTTAGCAGGCGTGCACTGCACCTCTACATAATATTCTTCCAAAAACGCTGCGCCCACTCCTTTAGGCTCATCCCCTGCGACGATCTCGGCAGGGGCTGCCATTCCTGTGGCAGAAGACCAATATATTCCGAAGTGGCAAATCTGGAATCAATGAGCAATAATGCTCCACGGTCAGTTTCTGACCTTATAAGCCTTCCCGACGCCTGAAGAACCTTGTTAAGTCCGGGATAAGTATAGGCATATGTGAAACCTGCTCCGCATTTTTCCTGGTAATAATCCCGCATTATTTCAAGCTCAGGTGATACCTGGGGCAACCCGACCCCAACTATAATAACACCGGTAAGCCTTTCGCCTGTCAAGTCGATACCCTCGCCGAATATGCCTCCCATAACACAGAAGGCTATTCTGTTGACATCCCCGAAATCATCGAATTTTTTTAAAAAAGCATCTCTTGCCTGTTCATCCATCTCCCTGTCCTGGCAGAGGATATCAAAATCTTCTCCCAGCTCCTTGAATTTCTCCAAAACATCAAGCATATATTTATAGGATGGGAAGAATACCATAACATTACCTTTATGTGAGCTGGCCCATTTATAAATGGCTTCTGCAGTCGCATCGGTATAATGTGCACGGTGACGGAAGCGTGTTTCTATCCTGTCTTCGTTAAAAACAAGAAGGTTTTCACGGGGAAATGGTGAAGGGAGTTTGAGCGTGATATCATCGTCTCTTCCGCCTAAAATGCTTTTAAAATACCGCAGTGGTGAGAGAGTGGCAGAAAACAGTATAGCCGCTTTGGCTGCGTTCATGTTTTTGTTAAGCATAGGGCTGGGATCAAGACAGAGAAGCTTGATGCTGAATCTTGCCCTGGAACCTGTCATAAGGGTCCGGTATTGAGCTGAGTATAACTCCAGTACATTCTTGAAATGCAGGATATCAAAAAAGAAAGTTATCAGTTTATCAGTATAAGGCTTTTCTTCTCTTTCTGAGATAATCCAGTTTTCAATTTCTGTTATCAAGCTCTCAATGGAGGGCTTAAGGCACATGGGTGCATCGATCATAGTATTATATCCAACACCGCCGGCTTCTTTATTTGATTCTCCCGATTGCTTTTCAAAAGAGGAAATCATTTTCTTCAGATTTTTTATTTTATTGTTTATACCCGGCAAGTCTTTTTTTATCTCTTTTGATATTTGTGAAAGGGTTTTTACGCTTAATTCGGACGAATACATTTCTTTGGCCCGATCAAAAAGATTATGGGCTTCATCAACCATTATAAGGTACTCTTCACGCCCTTTCTGTTCGAAAAATCGTCGCAGATAAACCCTTGGATCAAAGATATAGTTGTAATCACATATGATAAGGTCACAGCTTAATGCTAAATCGAGACTGAGCTCGAAGGGACAGATCCCGTATCGAAGTCCTGCCGAACTTATAACATCCCGCGGAAAAAAATCGTGCTTTTTCAGCAGATTTTTTATTACTTTTCTGGAGCGGGAGATATACCCCAAAATAAAAGGACATTTATCAGGGCTGCAATTTTTGACCTCATTAAGGCACAGCTTGTCCTTTGCGGTCAGAGTGATCACCTTCAGGCGTAAACCCTGCTCTGCCATGATTTTGTATGCATTTTCGGCGACTGCTCTTGTTGTTGTTTTAGCAGTGGAATAGAAGAGCCTGTCCAGCTTTCCCTTACCCAGGGCTTTTATAGAAGGATAAAGCACACCTATAGTTTTGCCCGTTCCCGTGGGAGCTTGAGCAAAGAGCCTTTTGCGATCTTCGATACATTTATAGGTATTATAAGCTAATAGTTTTTGCCCTTTCCGATAAGCCGGATAAGGGAAATTCAAAGTATCGATCGACAGATTTCTTATAGCTTTCCATTTTCTTTGGGAGAGGCACCAGCTTATAAAAGGATGGAGCAGAGTCTTAAAAAAACGATGAAGCTTTTCTTTGGTAAATACCCTATCAAAGGATCTTTCTTCATTATTTGCCCTGTCATAATATGTGAGTCTGACGGTGACCCTGCTAAGGTTCTCGGTCAAGGCCATGATATAAGCATAACATTTGACTTGAGCCCAATGGGCATCGCTGAAATTTTCACCTATTTCAGACAGCGGAATTGCAGAGGTCTTTATTTCCTGGATCATTATCTTATCATCATATCTCCAGACACCGTCTGCCCTGCCGCTTACTTCAACAACACAGTCTGCTGTTTCAAAGGAATGGGACAAATATACCTCGGAAGAATAATTTTCATCCTCGCGGTTGATGGCCTGAAGCTGAGAATGTGCCAATGTACCCTCATATGCAAGTCTGTATGAAGAAAAGCTCCAGGGGGCATCTTCTTTTACTGAAAAGGCGACAAGACTTCTCACTGATGTTTTAAATACGGGAAGCTCTATTTTATTTTCCTCTCCCAATATATCATTTACTTCTTCCGTCAAAGCTTTCTCCTTCCCAGTTTACTTTAGTTCATAGAACGTATGTTCATTTAAAGTTTACTTTATTATAGGTTAAGGGTCAATAA
>JAAYNO010000185.1 GCA_012520855.1 Clostridiaceae bacterium
AAGCACTCATGACAACTATAAATTCGTCGCCGCCGTAACGGGAAATAAATTCGCCGGAACGGAAGGATGCTTTAAGAATTTTTGCCAATGCTATAAGAACCTCGTCTCCTGCGGCGTGTCCCAGGCTGTCATTGATTTGCTTAAATTGGTTGATATCCATCATTATGATCCCGTATTTTTCGTTATTGCGTCTGCCGCGCATATGGTAGGTCAGATATTCATTAAGCTGTCTCCTGTTATTAAGATTGGTCAGATAGTCGGTTCCAAGACGCTGGCTCTGTATGAACAGATAAATAATGAAAATTGCCAGTGTGGTTCCGACCCAGCTAAGAGCAATACCATATAACAGGATTGCCAAAAGGCTTGTGATGATCGTGGGCACCACAAAGAAAACCATGGGGACGAAATGATCCGGACGGATCTTTTTTCTGTTGAAAACTATCATAACAAATGTGAAAACAAGCACTGAAAAGCATATCAATACATAAGGATAGAACAGTGGTCCGCGATGGTAACAGTTGTTTTCATCCAGGAAGAATAAATAATGTGTAAAGGTGTTCAGGATTATCACGACCGACCCTAAAAATATGATGGGCTTCATAAGCTTCTCATATCTTTCAAGTTTTACATCATCTCTGTAGATAGTAAATATGACATAGAGGAACCAGGTATAGGTCAAAATGGGCATAGCAATAAACGACACAGAAGTAAAAACCTGATTCAGCAGATAATAAAAAGCGCCCTGAGTGTTTTCCAATGACCAGGCAATAGCATCAGACAGGCATAATATTATATTTGTGTAAACCATTATCAGAAAAAGCCGCTCACGTGTCAAGTGTCTGTTAAACTGCTGATTTTCATTAATTGCGATAACGATCAGGAGGGCAGCGGCAAATAAGTTGATTATTACTTGCAGTGTTGTATTAATAACAAATACCCCCAATATATTAATGGCAACAGACCTATTATAATTAATTAAATGCAATTATGCAAGATTTAACCTGTAAGATAAATAATAAACATTAATTATAAAGTAGCCCACACTTAATGCTGGACTACTTTGTTATTTTATTGACAATGCAGATATACTCCGTTATAATCAAAATATGATAAAGCTGCTCTGAGCAAAGAACATGCTAAGCATGTTCTCGGCGAAGAATATTTAACTTATATTGAGCTGATATAGCGGCTCCTAACGCATTTGGGTCAGTCCCGGATGGAAAGGTGACGGATTAACAGGAAAACATTTTCCGTGCCTTTTGGTACGGATTTTTTTATTGCGGCAAGGATGCAGGGAAAATTTTTTGATGTATAAAGGAGGTCTTATGGATCATGGAAAACAGAATATCAGTGATCAGCATAATAATCGAGGATATTTCAAGTTCTTCCAAAGTAAATGAGCTGCTTCATGATTTCAGGCATTATGTGATTGGAAGAATGGGGATACCGTATAGGGATCGAGGTATTTCTATTATCTGTGTAGTTGTGGATGCTCCCGGAGATGTTACCAGCTCGCTTTCAGGCAAGCTCGGAATGCTTAAGGGAGTAAGCACTAAAACGATCACCGCAAAAAACAAGGCTGGAAAGGAAGGATAAATAATGAAAAAGATATTATCTGTATTATTGATCACAGTACTATTAGTCACCGTTTTGGCAGGATGCGGCAGTGTTTCAAATACACCTGATGCAAAAACATCCGCTACCCCATCCACATCAAATGAAGCTTCCCCCTCACAGGAGCCTGAAGGACCTGATTATGAGGCGATTGATATGCGTATAGCCGGTATGACTGGTCCTACATCGATGGGGATGGCCAAACTTATGGAGTCTGCTGATGCCGGAAATGCAAAAAATAATTATATCTTCACCATAGCAGGCTCTGCAGATGAAATCACCCCCAAGTTGATCAAGGGTGAACTGGATATAGCGGCTGTTCCGGCAAATCTTGCAGCAGTGCTATATAATAATACCGATAAAAAAATCAAACTCCTGGCAGTAAATACACTTGGTGTTTTATACATTGTTGAAAAGGGAAATGAAATAGAGAGCTTTACTGATCTCAAGGGAAAAACCATATATGCTACCGGCAAGGGCTCGACTCCCGAATATAATTTAAGATATCTTTTATTACAGAATGGGATTGACCCCGATAAAGATATCAAGATAGAATGGAAATCGGAACCAAACGAGGTTGTTGCCCTTCTCAACAGCAATGAAAGCGGAGTGGCAATGCTTCCACAGCCATATGTGACTATTGCCCAAACACAGGTTGAAGGCTTGCGTACAGCGGTCAATCTGACAGAAGAGTGGGATAAGCTGGACAACGGGAGTGCCATGATTACCGGTGTCGTTGTTGCAAGAAGCGATTTCGTCGATAAATACCCTGAGCAGATAGCTGCATTTTTAGATGAATACAAGCTCTCTGTCGAATATGTAAATGCTAATATGGATGAAGCTGCCGAACTGATCGAAAAATTTGGCATCTTTAAAGCTGCTGTTGCAAAGAAAGCTCTCCCTTACTGCAACATAGCCTTTATGGAAGGAGCGGGAATGAAAACTGCCGTAAGCGGTTATCTCAGCGTTCTTTTCGAACAGAATCCCAAATCTGTAGGAGGAAGTCTGCCCGATGAAGGCTTCTATTTTGCCAGATAAGCGCACAATTGAAAAGGTTGCCGCAATAGTTTTTGCCCTGGCGGTATGGCAAGCAGGGGCCATGCTCCTTGGTGAAAGCCTTCTTTTAGTCACACCCACAGCTGTGATCAAGAGGCTTTTCACCCTGCTTCCGGAACAGGACTTTATAAGCGCTGTGGGGTTTTCTTTCCTGCGCATTGTCTCGGGGTTTTTGCTGGCTTTGATGGCCGGTGCGATCCTATCGGCATTTGCGGGGAAATCTCATATAGCCGAGGTCATGCTGCGGCCTTTTATAGTTACAATAAAGTCGGTTCCGGTGGCCTCCTTCATTATTTTATGCCTTATTTGGCTTAGCTCGAAGAACCTATCAATATTTATATCCTTTTTGATGGTTCTGCCTATTATTTATACAAATCTGCTCCAGGGGATAAAGAGCACCGATCCGAAAATGCTTGAGATGGCCGGTGTTTTTCGTGTAGGCTGGCTAAAAAGGCTAAAATATATATACTTGCCGCAGATAAAGCCGTTTTTAATATCTTCCTGCAGTGTGGCAATCGGTTTGGCATGGAAATCCGGAATAGCAGCTGAAGTAATAGGAATTCCGGATGGCTCCATAGGAGAGAAATTATATGAAGCAAAGGTCTATTTAAGTACCGGTGATTTGTTTGCATGGACTGTTGTGATCGTTGCGCTCAGCATTATCTTTGAAAAATTGTTTTTATATTTTATTAAATCACTTTTTGCAGGTTTGGAGAAATCGTAATATGGATATTGTTATTTCCGGACTTACAAAAAAATATGGCGAAAATATAGTGTTTGACGGTTTCAATGCCAGAATTAGAAAGAATGATACTACATTCATTATGGGGCCGTCCGGATGCGGAAAAACTACGCTTATTAACATACTTATGGGTATTGAGGCTCTGGACAGCGGAACCATAAGCGGTGTTCCTGCTCTCAAAAGCGCAGTCTTTCAGGAGGACAGGCTCTGTGAAAGCTTCAATGCCATATCGAACATCCGTCTGGTTTGTAACAAGAAAACAAAAAATTCAATCATAATCGAACACCTTCAAAAAATCGGGCTTAAGGACGATTTAACAAAGTCTGTGGCAGAGTTCAGCGGAGGCATGAAAAGAAGAGTCGCAATTGTAAGAGCCGTACTGGCCCGAAGCGAGATCCTCTTCATGGATGAACCATTCAAGGGGCTGGATACCGAGACAAAAAAGACAGTAATTGAATATCTTAAAGAGAATACAAAAGGCAAGACGGTTATAATAGTGACTCATGATATTGAGGAAGTAAAAGCATTTGAAGGTAATCTGATAAAAATATAAGAAACGCGATTTGCAACTAAATATTAGTTGCAATTTTTTATTTATGATATATAATAATTTATGTGAGGTTGTTATGAGTAAAAAGGAGAAATTACTGGAAAGATTGCTTAGCAAACCTTCAGACTTTGAATACAGCGAAGTCAAGAGTTTATTGGCAATTTTCGGTTACAGCGAAGATAACAGAGGGCATACTTCAGGATCAAGAGTAGCTTTTATCAACAGAACTACAAAACACATTATAAGACTTCATAGGCCTCATCCGGGGAATATATTGAAGAGATATCAGATTGAACTGATAATTGACGAATTAAAAAAGCAGGGAGTAATTGAAAAATGAAAAATGTATTGAAATATAAGGATTATATAGGCTCAGTCCATTATGGCTCTGATGATGAAGTATTTTACGGCAAGATAGAAGGAATAAATGACCTTGTCAGTTTTGAGGGTAAGAGCGTGGAAGAGTTGAAAGCTGCTTTTGAAAATGCTGTTGAGGATTATCTTGATTTGTGCAGATTAAATGACAAAGAACCAGAAAAGATGTACAAAGGAAGCTTTAATGTCAGGATTAAACCTGAATTGCACAGGATGATCGTCCAAAGGGCGTTGATTGAAGGAAAAACATTGAATCAGTGTGTTGAAGAGGCAATAGAACAATATACGTGCAGTAAGCAAAATGATCAATGATATAATACACTGTGAATAAATCCCTCATAGTCTTGCTTGACAAGCTAAATCCTCTTAAGTATAATAAACAATGCGGCGTTAGAAAGCGCAATCAAAAACCTATATGCGGGTGTAGTTCAGTGGTAGAACTCCAGCCTTCCAAGCTGGCCGTGAGGGTTCGATTCCCTTCACCCGCTCCAATAAACCATCTGTTGATAGCCTCATGCTGTCAAGAGGTGGTTTTTATTTTAAGCTCTGTTTTGAGGCAATGTCTGTGATTTTTGGTAAGAATAACTATGAGTATTGGGTTCGGACGGAGATTTTTGATCATTTTAAAAAGAGGCTCTCATATGGATCCCAAAACCTACGAATTCGAAGCTGTAATAAAAAAGGTCCCCGAAATAGACGGCGCGTATGTAGAATTCCCATATGATCTGAAAAAAGAGTTCGGCAAAGGCAGGGTAAAAGTCCATGCAACTTTCGACGGAGAGCCTTATGACGGGAGTATTGTCAATATGGGAATAAAAAATGCGGATGGTTCGGTGTGTTATATCATAGGTCTTCGAAAGGACATACGGGCAAAAATCAGCAAGCAGCCAGGTGACAATGTAAAAGTCACTATTAAGGAGCGTAAAGAATGATTGGGGGAAGAGAAGAATCATCTATCCAAAATGAGGCATAATATGGTATGATTGCTATAGAAAAGCGGTTTGGGTTGGTGATTCTATGAAATACGGCTTCGTAAGAGTTGCGGCGGCATCCCCTGAGCTTAGGGTAGCTGATGTAAGCTTTAACAGCAAAAAGATAATTGAGCTGATAAATGAAGCGAATAAAAATCATGTGGAGTTCATAGTCTTCCCTGAGCTCTGTATAACAGGCTATACATGCGGTGACCTGTTTATGAAGGATACGCTCATAGAAGGTGCTAAAGAAGCCCTTTTGACGATTGCACAAGCCACAATGGGAAGCAGCCTGGTTTCGGTAATAGGCCTTCCCCTGATTATCAGCGGCAGGTTATATAATTGTGCGGCCGTACTTCAGAACGGTAGAATCCTGGGTATAGTTCCCAAAACATACCTTCCTAATTACAATGAGTTTTATGAAGCCAGATGGTTTACGGTGGCCGACCAGCTTGATGAAAAGGAAATCGATCTGGGAGAGGAGATTGTTCCCGTAGGTACCGATTTGATCTTTGAAGCCAGAGGCAAAGAAGAGCTTAAATTCGGCATAGAGATCTGTGAGGATCTTTGGAGCCTCGTTCCGCCCAGCTGCTATTTGGCGCAGGCAGGAGCCGCCCTACTTTTCAATCTGTCAGCCAGCAGCGAATCTGTCTGCAAGGCCGATTTCCGCAGAGATCTTGTCAAAAGCCAATCCTCCCGCTGCATAGCAGGCTATATATACTCCTCGGCGAATTGCTGCGAATCATCGACCGATCTGGTATTCGGCGGTCATCTTTTGATAGCCGAAAACGGTAATATTTTGAAGGAGTCTGAGCGCTTCTATTTTGAAAATAAACTTGAGATTGCTGATATTGATCTGGACAGATTAAGCTATAACAGACGTATCATAGGTCCTTCAAGAAGAAAAACAGGTGATCGTGACTACAGGGTTATTCTCTTTGAGCAGGCGAACGATATTTGCCCTGATATTCTTCAGAGATCAATCAATAAAAACCCTTTCATACCACTAAATGATGAGGACAGAGATGAGCGATGCATGGAGATACTGTCCATGCAAACCTGCGGGCTTATAAAAAGACTGATTCACTCAAAAATCGAAAAGCTTGTTATAGGCATTTCAGGCGGCCTTGATTCGACCCTTGCCTTTATTGTCACGATAAGAGCTATGAAGCGACTGGGATTGCCGGTAAGTAATATCCACACCATTACCATGCCGGGATTCGGGACAACAGACAGAACTTACGATAACGCAATAAATTTGATAAAAGAGTATAATGCCACGTTGAAGGTGGTTGACATTAAAGAGGCCTGCCTTAAGCATTTTGAAGATATAGGCCATGATAAGGATGTACATGATGTAACTTATGAAAATGTTCAGGCCAGGGAAAGAACCCAGATTCTTATGGATTACGCAAATAAGACAGGCGGGCTGGTCATAGGGACAGGGGATTTATCGGAGCTGGCTCTTGGCTGGTGCACATATAACGGAGATCATATATCAATGTATGCGGTCAATACCGGCATACCTAAAACCCTGGTACGCTATATAATCCAATGGTACGCGGATAACGAAGCCGATGAGGCAGTTGGAAAGATTCTACACGATATACTTGATACACCTGTCAGCCCAGAGCTTTTACCGCCCTCTCAAACGGGACAGATCTCCCAAAAAACTGAGGATGTTTTAGGTCCCTATGAAGTCCATGACTTTTTTCTGTTTTATATGCAGAGCTGGGGAGCGGGCCCTGCCAAGCTGCTTTTTTTAGCCAGGCAGGCTTTTAAAGGCCAATATAGTCCGGAACAGCTTAAAAAATGGCTTGTGGTATTTTTCAAAAGGTTTTTCTCTCAACAGTTCAAGCGCTCCTGCATGCCTGATGGGCCAAAGGTTGGGACAGTGTCCTTATCTCCAAGAGGAGATTGGAAAATGCCCAGTGACGCCTCGGTGGAATTATGGCTGGCCGAGCTTGAAAGCTAAATAATCTTCATAATTTCATCAATATCGAAGAAAGATTTATATAGTTCGCTATATTTTTCGATTTGACTGTTATTTTGCTGCATGTCAATAACCGGGAGGTACAATTCAAGTTCACAATAATCTTCCTGCGCAATATCGACGTCGATTCGTTCAAAATGGAAACTGTCTGCTACATAATAATTTGAAGTGCCCAACCAGTCATAAATAAGCCTGTACATGTCCAATACATCAGGGAAAATGTCTCTGGTCAGTTAATATAAAAAGCGATGTTACCTCTCCCCATTTGACAGGTGACGGTAAGCTATAATAAGTTATCTTACCGTCCCCTGACCCTCATTACCTAAGAAATGATACGAAGCATTGACATTATGAAAATCCCCATTGTATAATTAGGTAACTATCAAATACTTGTTGATGACGGGAATGTGAAGTGAGAACAGCATTAAGAGAGAAAGCCATGTTGGTGGGAGGCTTTTATGCAGGGTAACTTCGTCCCACCCCCGAGACATAAGGCTGATGAGGCCTACGCTGGTCCCGTTAAAGACTGAGAGCAGGGTTAGTTGATCTGTATTGGTTGCAGGATTTGGACCAAGCAGATATCAACCAATATGGGTGGTACCGCGGAAAGTATGATCCGTCCCAGTTTTGGGGCGGATTTTTATTTTGTACAGTAAAACATTATTGAGGTGGAGTATGTATTTTTCAAAGATGTTTCTGCCTACCTTGAGAGAGGTTCCTGCAGAAGCAGAGATAATCAGCCATAAACTGATGCTGAGAGCAGGCTTGATACGCAAGCTGGCATCGGGCATATACTCGTTTCTGCCGCTGGGTCTTCGTGTCTTAAAAAAAATAGAGCAAGTGGTAAGAGAGGAAATGGATAGTGCCGGAGCTCAGGAATTGCTGATGCCAGCTCTGCTTCCGGCTGAAAGCTTTCGTGAATCAGGCCGGTGGGAGGTTTTCGGTCCTGAGATGTTCCGACTGAAGGATCGCAATGACAGGGAATTCTGTCTTGGACCGACCCATGAGGAGATATTTACCGGGACTGTAAAGAGCAGTTTGCGCTCTTATCGGAGCTTGCCCGTTATTCTATATCAGATACAAACAAAATATCGTGACGAAATACGCCCCAGGTTTGGTGTAATGCGTTCCCGCGAATTTATAATGAAGGATGCCTATAGCTTTGACCGTGATGAAGCAGGACTTGATGATTCATATATGAAGATGGAAAAAGCCTACAGAAAGATATTTGACCGCCTGGGGCTCGATTACAAGGTTGTCGAAGCTGATTCGGGGGCTATGGGAGGATCAGGTTCCCAGGAATTCATGGTGATATCAGAAATAGGGGAGGATGGAATAGCCTATTGTGAAGCTTGCGGATATGGAGCTAATGAAGAAAAGGCAAGCTGTTCCCCCAAAAATACGATACATTCGGTTGGATCCATGGATGAGAGCATGATCGAAAAGATCCACACGCCGAATATTCATACTATAACGGAGCTGACTGAATTTCTGGGCTGTGATGCGGTTAAAATGGCAAAAACCTTGATTTATAAAGCCGATGGTAAACTGGTTGCTGCCATGGTAAGAGGAGACAGGGAATTGAACGAGGTCAAGCTGAAAAATGTATTAGAGTGTACAGAGCTTGAAATGGCAGATGCTGAAAGCGTTCGTTCTGTGACAAATGCAGAGGTTGGCTTTGCTGGCCCTGTTGGACTTAAAATCAGGATTATAGCCGATCACGAAGTAGCTCAGGGCAGAAACCTTATCGTCGGTGCCAATGAGACGGATCATCATCTTTTGAATGTGAATATCGGAAGGGATTTCGATGCCGAAGTCCATGATATCAGATTTATTGCCGCTGGTGATGCCTGTCCTTGCTGCGGCAAGAGTATAATTCTTGCCAGAGGGATCGAGGTCGGACACATCTTCAAGCTTGGCACAAAATACTCCAGTGCTCTTGCTTGTAATTATTCCGACGAAGAGGGAAATGAGAGACCCATGGTAATGGGAAGCTACGGCATCGGCATAAATAGGACCATGGCGGCTGTAATAGAGCAGCACCACGACGAAAACGGGATAATATGGCCAATGGAGATCGCCCCTTATCATGTCATAATAGTACCTGTAAATGTTTTGGATGAGAAAGTCATGAAAATTGCAGAGGTTATGTATCAGAGACTTACAGATGCAGGTTTAGAAGTGATCTTGGATGACAGAAATGAAAGAGCGGGTGTAAAATTCATGGATGCCGATCTTATCGGTATCCCCATAAGAATAAATGTCGGCAGAAAAGCAGCCGAAGGAATTGTAGAGTATAAACCCAGGGGAGGAAAAGAGGCTCTGGATCTAACAGTCGAAGAAGCTATAGAAAAAATAATGAGTAAAGGGGACGGTTCTTCTCACTCATTATAAGTACATGTACATGAACATGTAGCCCACCCTTAGTGTTGGGCTACGAGAATGAGTAGAGGGGACGGACACCTTCACTCATCCTTCGCAAAGAACATACAAAGTATGTTCTTTGAGGATGACATAAATAACTTTAATATAATCAGTAAAATGGATGGAGGAAATTTTAATGTCAAAGGATAAAAAGCTTGTTGAAGCTATTACCTCAATGGATGAGGATTTTGCAAGATGGTATACCGATATTGTCAAAAAGGCTGATTTGGTGGAATACGCCAGCGTAAAAGGTTGCATGATTGTCCGTCCATATGGGTACGCCATATGGGAGCTCATTCAAAATGAGCTGGACAGGCGGTTTAAAGAGACGGGGCATGAAAATGTGTATATGCCCATGTTTATTCCGGAAAGTCTTCTCCAAAAAGAAAAGGATCATGTTGAGGGATTCGCCCCCGAAGTTGCCTGGGTTACCCATGGCGGGAGCGAAAAACTGGCCGAACGCCTCTGCGTGCGACCGACTTCTGAGACCTTGTTCTGCGATCATTACAAAGATATAGTCCAATCCTACAGGGATCTTCCGAAGCTGTACAATCAATGGTGCTCAGTCGTAAGATGGGAGAAAACGACCCGTCCCTTCCTGCGCTCGGTGGAATTCCTTTGGCAGGAAGGGCATACAGTTCATGCAACGGCAGATGAAGCACAGGAAGAAACAATTCGTATGCTGAACGTTTATGCCTCCTTCTGTGAAGAAATATTGGCCATTCCGGTCATAAAGGGGCAAAAGACAGAGAAGGAGAAGTTTGCCGGAGCTAAAGCCACATACACCATAGAAAGCCTTATGCATGATGGGAAGGCATTGCAGACAGGCACATCCCATAACTTCGGTGATGGCTTCGCCAAAGCCTTTGGGATCCAATATCTTGATAAGGATAATAAACTGAAGTATGCCCACCAGACATCCTGGGGAATGAGCACACGTCTCATCGGTGCCATCATTATGGTCCATGGCGACGACTCGGGGCTCGTACTACCGCCTAAAGTGGCTCCTGTTCAGGTTATCATAGTTCCCGTCCAGCAGAATGTGGAAGGTGTCCTTGAAAAAGCATATGAATTGAAAGAACGCCTTTCAAAGATTTGCCGTGTTAAAATAGACGATTCCGACAAAATGCCAGGCTGGAAATTCGCAGAATACGAAATGAGGGGTGTACCTCTCCGCCTTGAGATAGGACCAAAAGATATCCAGAAAGATCAGGTTGTTCTTGTGAAGAGGGAAAACCGGGAAAAACTTTTCGTTCCAATGGACGAGTTGGAAACAAAGGTCCCTGAGGTTTTGGATGAGATCCAGGCCTCCTTGTACAATAAAGCTCTCAATTTAAGAAATTCCAGAACCTTCAAAGCGACCACAATAGAAGAAATGGAAAACATCCTTGATGATACCCAGGGCTTTATTAAAGCAATGTGGTGCGGAGACGCCGAGTGCGAGAAGGAAGTTAAGGATAGAACTGCAGCGACAGCCCGCTGTATTCCGTTTGAGCAGGAAAAGATAAGCGATAAATGTGTCTGCTGCGGAAAGGAAGCCAAGGAAATAGTATACTGGGGAAGGGCGTATTGATTAAGAAGTTGGAGATTAGATGTAAGAGATAAGAGATTGGAGAGTGACATCGGTCACCTTGCAATAAGTGTGCGCTGTATGCTCTGTATGCCATACTGAGGAGAACCGTCTAAAGTCACTATGACGAAGGATCTGATAAAGTGCCGTAAGTTTCAGCAGCTTGCGGCACTCTTTTTATATTATATCCTTGCATTTATATGTGAACATTTATATATTTAGGGTAAATATAATAGAATAAATTATTTAAAAGGTGGTTAAAAATGGGCAGAGATAAAATACTATGCGTTGACGACGAGGAAATGATAGTCGATGCTTTAAAAATGGAATTAATGAACAATCTTCCTGAAAATATTACTATTGAAACTGCCCGTAACGCGGAAGAAGCATTTCTGATCGTTGAAGATTCCATAAGCCAGGGCGATAATTTTATCCTTATTATCTCCGATCAGAGAATGCCAGGAATACCTGGAGATGTATTGCTTGCAGAGCTGAACAAATTGGTTCCTGATGCTCTTAAAATATTGCTTACAGGCTATACCGACATAGACGGTATACAATATGCTATCAACAATGCCGGTTTGTTCAGGTACATACAAAAACCCTGGTCAAGGGAAGATTTATTACTTACAGTAAGGCAAGCCATAGACAAGTATAATACCAAAAGAGAGCTCAATGAAAAAACAAGACAGATAATAAAGATGAACGAGGAACTGGAAAAAAAGGTCAAGGAACGTACCGCTCAGCTAAGCGATGCCATTAAAGAGCTGGAGGCCTTTACTTATACTGTATCCCATGACCTTAAATCTCCATTAAGATCTATAGATTACTATTCAAAATACATTCTGGAGGATTATTCCAATGAACTGGATAATGAAGTAAAGAATATGGTTTCGAACATTCGAAGCATATGCGGCAATATGTTTGAACTCATAGATAACCTTTTGCTCTACTCCATGACCGCAAAAGCCCAGCCTGAACTAACAACAGTTGACATGGATGCTTTGTTCAGAAATACTTTCGGAGAGATTGCCAAACCCTTAAAAGAAAGGGATATTATTTTCACAATCGAGGAAAAGCTTCCTGAGGTCACAGGGGATGTGGTTTTACTTAAACAGGTCATCAGCAATATTTTGTCTAATGCCGTTAAATTCACTCGTAATAAGGATCAGGCAAAAATAAACGTAAAACATTCCATTGAAGAAAACAAGGTTTGCTTTTCTATAAATGATAATGGAGTAGGTTTTGACATGAAACACGCATCAAAGCTGTTTGGGATCTTCCAGAGAATGCATACGCAGAGCGAATTTGAAGGCTTTGGTATAGGTCTTGCTACCGTTAAGAAGATTATAGATAAGCACGGAGGAGAAGTGAGCATAAAAAGTGAAGAAGGCATTGGAACCACAATAATGTTTTCTCTGCCTGCCGGTCCTGGAAAGGATGCAAATGTATGAAAAGAACAATATTTATTGTTATTATTCTGATTTGCACAATTTTGCTTTTTTGCGCTGCTTATATTGGGGCACGCATATTTGATCGGGAATTTTATGGTAATAGCGAGGAGTTTGATTATAAATTTAAAGATTATGATATTGATGAAAACTCCGTAAATCCGTATAATCCCCGGGACATAATAACCGTTGGCCTTTACAACAGCGGTTATTTGTATCATGAGGATCATGATCATGGGATTAGTAAGGATATAATAATTGAGCTGTTCAAAAGGATGAATCTGGAATATGAGTTCGAGATCATGCCTCGTGCAAGAATATCCCCAATGCTTGAGGAAGGCTCACTGCCCATGAGTGTATCGGCTGTAAGAATTCCTGAAAGAGAAGAATATGCATGGTTTGTACCGTATTTTGCCGAGAAAAATGCCGTGCTTATTCGTAAGACTGCAAACATATCAAGCGAGGAAGAACTTCTTAACAGTAAAAACATAAAAGTCGGCATTGTCAGAGGCTATTACTACGGCGAATACTATATGGGACTAATTGAAAAGCTGAAGGAAAAGAGGATAATTGTTGAAACAAAGGATATAGAAGAGCTGTTTAAACTGCTTAAGGAAGACTGGATCCAGGTAACCTTCAATAACCCCTCAAGCTATTTATACTATTTTGAAAAAAAAGGTATCAAAGATGTGGAGATAATGGACTTTGCTGTAGCTGAAGAACCCTTGATAAGATGTCTCATTTTCAGCAAGAAATGTTTCAGCGAAGACTATGTAAAAGAATTCGAAAAGAAAATAGCTGAGATGAATGAGGATGGAACACTGTATAAGATCTTTACCAGGTATCTCTCCAAAGAAGATTCAAAGAAGGCGTGTGATTTTTGATGTCAGCTAGCAATAAATCAATTAGAAAGCTTAGCCTTGCAGGAAGGTTATCAGCCATGGTATTTCTGCTTGGTCTTCTTGTGTACATACCAAGCAGCATTTATGGTGCCTGTAATAATCTTAGACGAAGCAAAACCGAACTTATAGCGTATAAGAACAGGCTTGAATTGCGGGTGAAAACTGCTTTTGAACCGGCTGTCTGGAATTATGACACAGAAATGTTAAGAAAGCTTATAAATGCTGAGCTTGGAAATGAAAATCTAAAGTCGGTAAAAGTAAGTACCGAGGACAGAACACTTATCTGGATCACATCAGAAAACAAAGAGACATTTGATGAGACGGCAGAACCCACAGGAGTATACATGGATAAACATGTTATTCCAATACATAGGATGGACGAACCCACTCAAGTTATTGCTTATGCCACTGTATGGTTTGATAACGCCCCGAGCAGGAACAAATTTTTCAGTATGCTGGTATCCGAAATATTGGTTGTAGGCGGTATACTTCTGGTCGTTTCAGTTTCTGTCAACATATCAAGCTATATTAAACTGGTAAGACCAACAGAAACAATACGCAAAAGTATGGTTGAGGCAGGCAGATCAGCTTTGATACCTGCAAAAGAGAAGATTGAAAAAGCCAGCTTCAAAAAGGCCTTTCCCGAGATCCAAAGCATGGCGGCTGATTTGGAATTTATGCTTGATGAGATAGAAAAAGCCAACAAAAAGGTTCGGGAGAGCGAAGCCCAGTTCAAGGCGATTTTTGAGCAGGCAGGTGTCGGAGTAGCCCAGTTTGCTGCTTCAAGCGGTGAATATATAGTTACAAATCAGCGATATTGTGACATTACAGGTTACACTCAGGAAGAAATCAAGGGCTTGTCATTTAAGGCCATTACCTATGAAGAAGATGTGCCTGTTCAGCTAAAACATATTGATGATCTTCTATCGGGGAATGTCAGGGGATTTTCCTTTGAGAAAAGATATGTTCATAAGGACGGCAGAATCGTATGGGCCGAATTGACAGCTTCTCCGCTGTGGGGACCTGATGAAGAACCAACCTCCTATATTGTAGTAATTCAGGATATTACCGCCCGTAAAACAGCCGAAGAAAAAATTAAAAAGCTTAACGAAGAGTTGGAAGAAAAGGTTGCGGAACGTACCCTTGATCTTGAAAACACTAATTGTGAGCTGGAGGCAGTGATAGAAGACTTAAAAACAGCTCAGGATAAATTGATAAGTACTGAGAAAATGGCGGTTTTAGGGCAACTGGTCGCCGGTATAGCCCATGAGCTCAACACCCCTCTTGGGATAATAAATTCAGCCGGCGGTACGATGGAGAGAATTTTGGAAAATGATATAAATATGGTGATCGGATTTTGCGATCGCGCTTCAAGAGAGGTTTTCGAGACCTACATCAAGCTGGCAAAAGCATGTGCCGACGATGAAGAGAAAGATAATGCATATAAACGGAACAAAAGAAAAATGTATTACAGCATACTTGAAAAAAACAATATGACAATATCCGACGAAGTAATTGAAAAGCTTGTGGATATAGGATACGACGCAGATGAAGAAGAATTTACCGAACTTATTAAAAATCCTGAAAATACTCAAGCGGTTAAAATGGCATACAGTGTCATCACTATGCAAAAGTCTGCAAAAATGATAAAAGTATCGGCTGAAAAAGCCTCAAAGGTCATAATGGCGTTAAAACTGTATGCACATAAGGATACCAGCGGCGAGCAAGTAGCCCATGATGTCATAAAGGACATTGAAATGGTGCTGACTCTTTATTATAACCAGATGAAATATGGCGTTGAGATAATCAGAAACTATGAAGAAGTGCCGCCTGTGATATGTTTTCCTGATAAACTCCATCAGGTATGGGTAAATATAATCAACAACGCTTTGCACTCTATGGACTATAAAGGCAGGTTAATAATCAGCGTTGCAAAAAGCCATGACAAGGTTCTGGTTTCAATAACCGACAATGGTCCCGGTATTCCCGAGCATATCCTGCATCGGATATTCGAACCGTTTTTCACCACAAAGAAATTGGGTGAGGGAACCGGGCTTGGGCTTGATATTGTCAAGCGGATTCTGGATGAAATTAACGGCAGCATCGAAGTTGAATCAAAACCCGGAGAAACAACATTTAAAATATGGTTAAGAACATAGGGGAGTGATAGCATGCCGGGCCGAAGTGCAATTGTTTGTGTTGACGACGATGACATGATACTTGTCGCCCTGAAACAAGAGCTGGTCGAGCATTTCAAAGGAAGCTACCGTATTGAAACAGCTATCAGTGCAGAGGAAGCGCTGAGCATAATGGGTGAACTGTCGGAAGAAGGCTTAAGGATTCCACTTGTAATATCGGATTGGCTGATGCCGGGAATGAACGGGGATGAATTTCTTATAGCAGTAAAAGATAAGTATCCGAACACAAAAGCTATAGTCGTAACCGGATATGCCGATATGATCACTGTATCAAAGACCCGTAACAAGATCAATTTAAGGGGGGTCATCACAAAGCCCTGGGATAAGAATGAACTTATAAAAAAAGTGGAAACATGTCTTAAATTTTAACTTTAAACAAAGCGAGGTAAATAATTGTACAAGGTATTGATAGTAGATGATCTTGAGATCCTAAGATATGAACTTAAGAGAATGAAAATTTGGGGAGAACATTCAGGATTTATTATTGAAGGTGAAGCTGAAAATGGGGTGGATGCGCTCAAGAGGCTACGGGAAGCTTCCTACGATTTGGTTATCACTGACATCCGCATGCCTGTAATGGACGGTATGGAGCTCTTAAAAGCAATTTTTGAAGAAAAGCTTTCCCCTTGCGTTGTTCTTTTAAGTGATTATACCGAATACAGTTATGCCCGGGAAGGCCTTTTGTACGGAGCTTTTGACTATTTGGGGAAACCTGCTGACAGCCACACCATGGAGGATTTGCTTAAGCGAGTTAAAAAATATCTGGATGAGAAAAAACAAGAGCTAGTAAAAGTAAAGCAGTGGGAAAATATGGCTGAAGAAGCGTTCTATCCAGTCTATTATATAGATAAGGTTTCGACACTTTTGATAAAGGGTCAGGACGATGCTTTGGATGCCGTGGATGTGCTTTTGGACTCGGTAGGAGAAGCATTGGACTTCGACTTAAGTAAGGCCTTAATAATATTGGAAAACGCAACCGGAGAAATATTCTCAAGGGTGAACGCAGAACATGGCTGGATCAAGCTATATAAAGACATAAACAATTTCAAGAGGTTTGAACGCACCAGTAACCAAAGCTGGCAGGATATAAAAGATAGATTTCGAAATAGCTATACTGAGCTTAATAAGTTCCTTAAAAAATATATTAGCCGATTGCGAAATGTGACTTTTTAACGATAACATAAATTGGTAATATAATTCCAGCTCGTTCACTAGCTATATAACGAG
>JAAYNO010000186.1 GCA_012520855.1 Clostridiaceae bacterium
GGGTTTTTAATGTATTCCCACTCGATCGCCTCAAAAGTAAAATATGTGGGAACAAGACCATTACCCAGAGCGGTTGCTCTTTCAATGCCCTTATCCAGCTTCGCGATAAACTTGTTTAGAATACCGATAACAGTGGACAACGGGATATCTTTTTTCTCACCGCTAAATCCATAACGGGTTTTTTCGCGGTATATCTCCCTCTGTGTCGTGACCTTATCCCAGTATATGAAATCCTTGCAAGGATCGTTCGATCCATTATACTCGTCAAGAAGACCGGCTGTTTCTGTGAAAAGTGTATGTATCTCCTCGGGCAGAGATATGATATCAATTTTTTCGGCTTCAACACTTGTCAGGAATTGCAGGATCCTCTTGATCTCAAATGTTTCGGACATACCCGAACCAAACATTCCTGGAAGTCCGTTGAGGCTGTCGTTCCAGCCTGGTCTGCCGCCCTCCATCTCGACACCCATCCCGTAGGAGTCAAGAGAAGTGAACTTCACCAGCGAAAGGGTCAGAAGCTTTTCAAACAGTGTGGTATAATAAATTTCACCCTTCCCGTGCCCAGTTCTTACCCATGTTTTGTCATAAGGCCTTTTTTCTATAAGCTCCTTCTTAGCTTCATCTTCGATTATGGCATCATATTGCCTTACTATATTACCGTTCAGAACATATTTCTCCGATCTGGGCAGGACAAAAACATGGCTGTCAAAGTATCTGTAATCGGTATTCTCAAACAGCAAGGCGGTCTTGTTTTCGGGATATACCGAAAGATAGCTGTCTATAAGATCCATATTATATGTCCAGTGATCACTCCAATACCCCTCACCGTACACTGCCATTATATTTTGGGTAGAATAGCTGAGAGCAAGCTTCAAAAGCTCATCCATCGATACCGATGGCGTGTATTTTTTGTCCAGGATCAGCTTATACAGCTTGCCGGGAGTAAAAGGCCTTTTGAAAAAGGCTCTTATTTTCTCCTGAACAGCGGGATCAAATAATTCAGCTACCTCATCTATACCTTCAGGAGCAATCGTAAAGGTGCAGCCCTGTACCACCAGAGGATTGTAGCCGTCGGTCTGAATAAGGCTCATGAACATTTTAACGTTGAAATCGCCTACACCTGGGTGGATAAGGGTATCATTCCTTCTGTTCTGATTTGTGTCGCGGAAATTACCGTTGCCCTGGGAGTAAAACTCTGCCGCCAGTGAGAAGAAATTGTAATCCCGCTCCAGGTCGCCGTGCTTTCTTGAGTAAACATGATAAACAAATGGCTTCCTGCCGTTCTCAAACAGGAGAGGATATCCGCCGCGAAGCAGGTTGTCAAGATAGCATTGCTTTATATAATCGTCAAACATTGCCGAGGATGTGTGTGTATCAACGTCCATGGTGATATCGGAAACAAGCTTATTGGCGGTTGCCCGTTTTTCTGCAAAAAAGGCTTCGCGCGCAATACGGTGAAGATCATCCTGAATGATCCTTATGTTTGAAACATTTCCGATAAAGCTCATGATTTTTATTTCTTCACCCGCGGCTATTGTCTTTGAAAATCCGGAGAATGCGCAGGGTTTTTTATTGACAACGATCTGGTCCATGCTGAAAAGCTTATTTAAGCTGCTTTCCATAAAAGAGGCAGGATAGGCTAATGAGGTGTTGTTGCCGAAAATCAAATCGCTGTCAACTATTGCTCGGGAGGCCGCACCTTCGTTATCTGAGGTAAAGCAGAGGTAGAAGTGACCTGCTGTAATTTCAGAAACCTCAGCTGAATCTTCGGTGCTGGAGCGGACTTTGTAAAAAGGAATATTATTCTCAAGGTTATAGACATGCATCCAGGCTCTGAGGGTGTGACCCAGCTCCTTGTAGGCGCTGTTCCCTATACCGACCGGTATTATTCCCGGAAGGCCATCAAGAACCTCCATGGTAACAGGCTTATCTGAGATATTGGTAATGGAGACCTGTCTTGCCAGAGCCGCGAAATTCTCGTTGGGAAGTGTGAAATAGTTTACTGTGACTGATATGCCTTTATCTTTATTTATGTACTCAAAGGATAGTTCATTGGGCTTGATAAGCATGCGTTCAGTGCCCGTATTCTGGCCTGTCAATTGCGAGAATGGCTCTATAAGCTCTGTTCTGCCATTTCCAATAAGCTTTATAAAAGTACGGAATCCGTTATAGAATACAGCCTGATAGGACTTATCGGCAGGAAGGAATTCAAGGATGCTGCAGTCTTTGTTTTCCACCCCGAAGCTGGCAATTCCCTGTCCGCGGTTTACATAGAATACCCAGAGTGGAATCCCTTTCAGACCTGCAATTCCGGGCAGAAAAGATGCAAAAGGCCTTTGGTTATTGTAATCTTCAACAACAAATCTTTTTTGATCGTCAAAATATAATTTTTCCATAAGGTCCCCTCCAAATATCGTAAACGTTTTCGCTAAATATATAATATAATTAATACCTCAAAAAATCTATATAAAAACTTTATTTAAACCTTAAAAATTTATTCTTTTAATAAGATATACTGTATTTTATTCCCTAAATAAACACACAATAGATAAAACGACGTCAAGGAGAAATGATTATGAATACGCCTTATTGGATTTCAAGCTCGGAAGAAAGAAGCTATGATGCATTAAAAGAGGATATATCAACAGATTATCTAATCATCGGAGGCGGGATCACAGGAATAACGTGCCTTTATCTTTTGACTAAGGCAGGACTTAATGCTGCCTTGATCGACGCGAACCGGGTTGGATTCGGCACTTCAGGCAGAAACACGGGAAAGGCGACAGCTCAGCATGGTTATATTTATTCACGAATTGAGAAGAACTATGGCCTTGAGTGGGCGAAAGGGTATTATAAAGCGAACAGCAGTGCCATTGATTTTATTGAGAGTATTTCAAAGGAACATAATATAGACTGTCAGTTTAAAAGGCTTCCAGCATATCTTTTCACACAGGATGAGAGTTACGTCAGCAAATTGGAAAAGGAATTTGAAATCTATCAGCAGATGGGGCTTGATTGCTCCTTTGAAAAAGAAATCCCTGTTCCCCTGGAGGTTTTATGCGCCCTTAAAATGAACAACCAGGCCCAATTCCATCCAAAACGGTTTTTAGACGGATTAACTGAGCAGGCAATAAAGCAGGGTGCTCACATTTATGAAAACACCCGTGTAATTGACTTTCATCCGGGCAAGGAATGTGTAGTAAAAACAAAGAACGATAAAAGCATTACTGCCAGGAATGTTATCATTGCCTCCCATTATCCGTGTTACGACGGTAAAGGCTTTTATTTTGCCCGTCTTAAGCCTGACAGGAGCTATATTATAGGTATTGAAATGGAATCCTTTCCCGATGCCCATTTTATCAATGCAGAAGATCCTTCGATCTCACTTCGGTATATTCCCGAAGAAAGAATACTTCTGATTTCGGGTGAGAACCATAAGGTTGGCCATAAGGATGACAATCATTATCAAAAGCTCAAAGATTTAGCTGAAAAAGTATTCAATAACGACAAGGTAAAATATGAATGGTCTGCCCAGGATTATATATCCCATGACTATATCCCGTATGCAGGCTATATAAACTCCGACTACAAAAATATTTTTATTGCCACAGGCTACAGAAAATGGGGACTTACAAACGGCATAGCTGCAGCGATGATTATAAAAGATCTAATTCTCGATGGGAATTCCCCATATGAGGAGCTGTATGGACATCTCAGGGTCAAGGACTTTGTCTCTTTTAACTTCTTAAAGGAAAATGCTGATGTAGCAGTCCAGCTTATTTCCGGAAAGCTTAAAATAGGTGAAACTGAGATTCCTGATGAAACGGGCAAGGGAATAATAGTAAATGTGGGAGGAAAGCGATGTGGTTATTACAAAGAAGAAAACGGTGATTTTTATCTGGTCGATACCACCTGCCCTCATATGGGCTGCGAACTGAAATGGAATTCTCAGGAGAAATCATGGGATTGCCCCTGTCACGGCTCCAGATTCGACTATAAGGGCAATGTGCTTGAAGGTCCTGCCGAATACAGCCTGAACAGCTTCAATGAACCCAAAAACAAAATCAACCCGCAGATAATGTAATCGAGAACACAAGGGGACGAGAAGCGTCCCCTTGTGTTCTAAGAAAAGGAGGGGTCAGGCAAGCCTGTCTCCGTAATTTTCCAATACAAAATCCAGGTCTTTGTCACCTCTGCCCGAACAATTGACCAAAATTGAACCTGTGCCCATTTCTTTTGACAATTTCATAGCATAAGCTACAGCGTGAGCGCTTTCCAATGCCGGTATGATGCCTTCAAGTCTTGATAAAGTAAAGAATGCATCTATCGCTTCATCATCTGATGCAGTTTTATATATTACTCTTCCCAAATCTCTCAGATAAGCGTGTTCAGGTCCTACCGAGGGATAATCAAGTCCACTTGCGACAGAATATACTGGCGCCGGTTCACCTTGTTCATCCTTCAGCATGATAGAATTAAAGCCGTGCATAACTCCTTCGCTGCCATAGGTTAAACTGGCCGAATGCTCTCCGGGCTCTGAACCTTTGCCAAGTGGTTCAACACCGTACAGCTTAACAGGATCATCCAGGAAAGGTATCAGTATACCGGCAGCGTTCGAACCCCCACCTACACATGCAACTACCGCATCGGGAAGGTTGCCCGTCATCTCCAGAAACTGTTCCCTGGCCTCTATACCAACAATCATTTGAAAATCTCGTACCATAAGAGGAAATGGGTGAGGACCTACAACAGAACCGATACAATACATCGCATCCTCATATTCATTCATATAAGCTTCAAAAGCGGCATCCACAGCTTCTTTCAACGTTTTGAGCCCGTGAGTGACCGAAATTACCCTTGCACCCAATAATTTCATCCTCGCGACATTGGGCGCTTGTTTTGCGATGTCCACTTCTCCCATGTAAATATCACATTCCAGACCAAAAAAAGCGGCGGCGGTGGCCAGAGCAACACCATGCTGTCCGGCGCCGGTCTCAGCGATTATTTTCTTCTTGCCCAAATATTTAGCCAGAAGGCCTTCACCCATACAGTGGTTTAATTTATGAGCTCCTGTGTGATTAAGGTCTTCTCTTTTCAAATATATCTGACAAGTACCTAATGCGTTTGACAGTCTTTCACAGTGATATGTCGGAGTAGGGCGACCCTGGAATTCCTTTCGGATTCTTCTAAGCTCACTGATAAACTTTGAGCTTTGGCATATGGTTTGGTATCCGATATTTATTCTTTCGAACTCGGCAGCCAGCTCAGGCGGGATGAACGCTCCTCCGTAAGTTCCAAAATATCCGTCTTTTGTTGGGTTGTTTTTTCTGTATACAGCAAAGTCAACATTAGGTTCCAGCATTTTTTATTTCTCCTTTTCGTTTTTAATATGAAAAACGCAGGAATATCAATCAAAGACCAACAATGTCCGCTTTATTTTTCGAGACCCGAACTCCTGCGATTTTTATTTAGGTTCAGAGGATATTTTACTCATAATCATCTGTTATATAACGATTTATATATAATCTAACTTTACTAAATCTGTCAAGTGGTTTATTAAGATTATTCAATACCGCTATTAAAATCAGTGGGTTCAATTTACTTGTTTTATTAAAAAAGAACTTGTATGATAATAGAATCACCGACATTAAGAAGAAGGTATTTGTAATGAACGAAAGAAACAAGAAGGGCAGCGCGATTGTCCTGCTGATCATAACCGCAGTCATGTGGAGCCTTGGCGGCCTTTTTATTAAATCTGTCAATGCACATCCCATTGCTATTTCGGGCATAAGATCGGCGATTTCATGCGTGATCATTATGCTTTATGTAAAAAAACCGAAGTTTACATGGTCATTTACTCAAATTGCGGCAGCGCTTGCGTATGCGTCAATGATGATTTTTTTTGTGGCTGCTACAAAATATACAACAGCGGCAAATGCCATACTTCTTCAATATACCGCTCCTATTTTTGTTGCACTGCTTGGTGCGTGGCTGCTTAAAGAAAAACCCAAAGCGGTTGATTGGGTAACTATATTTGTTGTCATATGCGGAATGGTGCTTTTCTTTGTGGAAAGCATCGATACCAGAGGAGTGCTTGGGAACATATTCGGATTGCTCAGCGGCATAAGCTATGCCGTTTTTACTGTGTTCATGCGAATGCAGAAGGATGGTTCTCCTATTGGATCGGTTATCTTGGGAAATGCTATTACCGCAGTTGTGGGGGTTCCCTTTATTTTTACAGCGCTTCCCGATACAAAAGGATGGGTGAGTTTGATTATTCTGGGCGTGATCCAATTAGGGATCCCATATATTCTTTTCAGTATAGCTATAAAAAAAGCAAGGGCAATAGAAGCCAGTCTGATAACAATGATAGAACCTATTCTGAACCCTGTTTGGGTCAGCTTTATAATCGGTGAAATACCTGGTATTCTTTCCATAGCAGGCGGGTCTATAGTAATTGCAGCAGTGGCGATCCGATGCATTATCGTTGCATCAGGCAAGTTCACCGGCAAAGAGAACAGCATAGACAGAATATGTGAAAGCTCAAATTAGCATACCAGAAAAACCGTCCATCTGGTATGGCCTTAGCTGATTATGCGAGTTTTAAGATCCTTCATTCCGCTTCGCTCCATTCAGAATGGCAAAACCCGGACTTTTTCAGTAATTTCGAACCGTCCCTCTGGTATGGTTTATCAATTGAATTTTCTGATAAACAAATTGTCTCCTTCCAGAAAATCAGATATGGTATCAAACCCAAGACGGTTTAGCAGCTCTATAATGTGAGGATTGTCAATCGGAGACTTATATCCGGCCAGGCCAGCATATTCGTTGACATGCTCTGTACCCTCTTTATATGGTATGATAGCTTTCGGACCGCCTACACATCCGCCAATACAGCCCATTCCTTCCATGAAATTCGCTTTAATATCGCCCTCAGTTATTTCTTTCAGAAGCCTCTTGCATTCAATAGCGCCATTTGCCTGGGCTGCTTTCAGCTTTATTTTTCTGTCGGGGTTCAAACGGTTAAGAGTATACTGGACTGCTTCGCTGACACCTCCTGTTCTGGCATAAATCCTTCCAGCCATAGAGGAATGATCTCTTAAATCTTCAGGGATCTTTGAGAAATCGATCTCAGCCAGATCAAAAAGCTCCTTTACTTCCTGAAATGTTAAAACATAATCAACAGCATCTCTGATATCCTGTTCCTTTGCTTCAGCTTTTTTTGCTATGCAAGGACCTATGAAAACCGTGACAGCTTCAGGATGTATCTTTTTTATAGCTCTGCCGCAGGCCACCATTGGCGAAACAGAAGGAGGCATATGAGGAACTAACTCATGATAGATTTTTTTTATCATAGCCACCCATATTGGACAGCAGCAGCTTGTAAGCATAAAGTCCTTGTCGTCGTGGATCGTTCTGTCAAACTCAAGAGCTTCCTTTAAAGTCAATATGTCCGCGAACATGGCAACCTCAAGCATGCCGTAGAAGCCAAGGCATTTAAAAGCCGACCTAAGCTTTCCGGCAGTTACGTCAATAGTGAACTGCCCGTTAAATGCAGGGGCAATCATTGCGTATACAGGAACCGATTTGGAATTTAGCAATTCAAGGATCGGAATCATGTCCTTTCTTTCAATTAACCCTTTATTTTCACATACTTCCACACAACGACCGCAGCCTGTGCAATCTTTCTGGTCGATCACGACTTTTCCGTTCTCATCACGCTTTATGGCAGAAAAGAGGCATGCGACTTCACAAGCAGGGCTCTTTTCGCTCAGACAGCCCTCGCAAGATTCAGATTTGTAGATCAAGGGATGGTTATCAGGATGAAGAAAGCGATCCAGAGCTTCTTCATTATAGTCATCCTCTGATTTAATAAGCTCAACTTCGGCTTCAAGCCTTTTATTGAAGGAAGCCCTGACCAATCTGTCATAAAGTTCTTTAAATGTTTCCACGATATCCTCCTTATGCAATTTTGGTAGAAATCATTTCGAATTATATTGTTAGTTAATATATTAAAAATAAACTACTGTAGATTCTTCATTTAGATTTGCTCTATGAAGAATGACAAAATACGTATCATCCGATAACCTGGATTACTTTCTGGGTTTCTTTATTATTATACATGGCTTTATCGGCACGAACAAATAAACTGTGGATATCTTTATCCAATTCAGCCTGATATGAGGCCATACCATAGGCTATACTCATTTTTGGATGTTCGTTTTTTGAATTATAACTATCAATATGCTCGAACATTTCTGAAATATAATCATTGATGACTGATTCCTCGGCGTTTCTTATAATGCAGGCAAATTCATCTCCTCCAATTCTATATACTTCTCCCAGTTGTCCTATGGTGACTTTCAAAATTTTAGCGCTGTCTACCAGCATATTATCGCCATGCATGTGCCCATAGGTATCATTTATGGTTTTGAGATTATTGACATCAAGGATAATAAGATGAATTGATGTCTCCTGCTTAAGGCTGGAGTTCAGAGCATTCATCATTTCGTCGAAAGAGGTGCGGTTTTTCAGATGTGTCAGGGTGTCGGTATATGCAAGAGACAACAGTAATCTGTTTTTTATATTCATATCTCTTATATGGAATAAATTTTCGCTCAGGCTTCCAATATTAATAACGATAAATAAAAGCATACTGATCTGAAAATAGCTGAGATGGTTTATTTTATGAGAATAAGAGACATAGAACAATATCAGGTCCATCAAAAAAAAGAATACCAAAGCAAGACAACTGTATATAAAGATAAGCGGAGGTTTTTTCCCTTTCCGGGTTTCTTTATAGAAAATAAAACACACGCACGCTGCCGAAATCAATGTAAGGACATGAAAAACAGGCAGTACTGTTATATAATCGATTAGATTCAAAAGCTGCAGAATACTTGTCAAAGAGACAAATACCAAAAACGACCATGCCAGACAAACCAATATCCAATGCTTTTTCAGACGGCAGATCGATTTGATATAGAGCAATAAGGGAACCGGAAGCAAATACATGGATATATACGCAATGTTTTGGGTAAAAACAGGATCATTGAAGAATAACAATATCAGCATTCTTTCCGATGTAAGCCATAAACCTCCCAAAACAGAAAACAGTGAAAGATAAAAGGTACCCGAATCATTGATGCGCGATAAGCTCATGACCGAAAAAAGGAAAAACATCATCATGCCAAGAAAAAGCATCAACAGCGAAACGATAAGGGATAAGATATCTTTTTTAATAAGGTCCAGCAGAAGTGCACCTCTGCTGCCAAAAGAAAAACCATTAACAAGGCCGGAAAAAAAATTATGAGCCGAGGACAGTTCAACTGTTATGATACTGTCTTCACTTTTCGCTGCCAGAGATATGAAATGAAAGCTATTACCCGGAGACCATCCGAATTTCTTTGGCGATGATCCAAAATCATAAATTAGTTCATTGTCCAAATATACTTTTGCTTTTTGCTGCTGGGTAATAAAAAATAGTGTCAGATTTCTGATATCATAATCGGGAACAGTATGGGTCAATCTGACCGGTGCATTTTTAGGCACATCCAGAGCAGCGGGCAAATCAATCTCCCCTGATTTTCCCGTAGCCGGGCTGAAATATTTCCAGTCGCTGCTGAAATCAAGGATTTTATTATCCTGTACAGGTGGGCTGACAGTCAAGGTAGAAACCAATAATATTGCTAATACAGGAATTACTATATAAATAAGAACGACACCCAAAATTTTTTCGCTTTTCAAGAGACTTCTCCCTTTAGCCTATTATTTCGAGTTTTTATAATAACTTGTATTTTTAGGATAGCATTATTGCATTAATAAATCAATTCATACTAAATCAAGTTTTTATTTCAAAATATTATTCCCTGTTATATAATATGGGTATATTTTTCTTTAATAACCGGAGGTAGGTATTAATGAAATACGGGAAATTATATGATGTGAGACCTATTAAAGACCTGAAGGATATGCTTGATTCCAGCGTTGAATTATACGGAGAAAAAGCTGCTTTCCTGTCAAAGCCGAAAAATCAGACTGATTACGTCCCAATAACATACAAACAGTATAAAAAAGATGTAGATGCTTTTGGAACCGCACTTATAAGCTTGGGGCTCAAAGGGGGCAAAATCGCTTTAATAGGTGAAAACCGCTACGAGTGGTCAATATCATATTTGGCTGTTGTTAACGGAACCGGCATAATCGTACCTCTTGACAAAGAATTACCCACAAATGAGATCGATTTATTGATAGACCGCTCAAAGGCTGATGCAATAATCTACTCCGGCAATGTAAAAGAAAAAATTGAACTGCTGAACAAAAAGGATTCTTCCTTGAAATATTTCATCAGTATGGATGCCGATCAGGATAATGGTAATATTTTATCATTTGATCTTCTTCTGAAAAAAGGACATGAATTACTTAAGGAAGGAAACAGAGAATTCATAGATGCATCGATTGATGAAAATGCTATGAATATGCTTCTTTTTACTTCAGGAACGACCGATACGTCTAAGGCCGTTATGTTATCTCATAAAAATATTGTCGAGAACCTGATGAATATGTGCTCGATGTTATATATTGACGAAAAAGATACCTTTCTGTCAATCCTGCCAATACATCATACCTATGAATGTACCTGCGGTTTTCTTTGCCAGCTGTACCGCGGCTGTACCATTGCTTATTGTGAAGGGCTCAGGCATATAACAAAAAACCTTAAGGAATCAAAATGCACGATAATGCTTGGTGTTCCTCTGGTATTCGAGTCCATGTACAGGCATATCATGGGTCAGGCCATAAAGTCAAAAGGCGAGAAGAAAGTTAAATTTGCCCTGAACCTTAGCAACTTCCTGAGAAAAATAAAAATCGATATTAGAAGAAAAATATTCAGCCAGATACATGATGCCCTCGGAGGACATATCAGAATGTTCATAAGCGGTGCTGCCGGAATCGATCCTCAAATTGCAAAGGGCTTCAGGGAATTAGGAATAAAACTGGTACAGGGTTATGGGCTCACAGAATGCGCTCCTATCGTAGCTCTGAACAGGGATATCTGCTATAAGGACGAAGCTGCCGGGTTACCGCTTCCTAATCTTGAAGTAGCCATTGACGACCCGGATGAAGATGGTATAGGAGAAATCAAATGCAAGGGCTCAAGCATAATGCTGGGCTACTATGAAGACCCTGAAGCAACCGCTGAGGTCATGAAAGACGGTTGGTTCTATACCGGTGACAGCGGGTTTATCGATAAGGATGGTTTTGTGCATATAACAGGTCGTAAGAAAAATGTTATCATCACCGGAAACGGTAAAAATGTCTTCCCCGAAGAATTGGAAACATTACTGAACAGAAGCCCTTATATCAAGGAATCACTCGTATTCGGGAAGGGACAAACCGACGGAGAAACCGTGATTTGCGCAAAGATCGTTCCTGACAAGGAAAAAATAGATGAGGATATAAATAACAACACGGCTCCAGGCGCGACAGTACACGAGATCATTGATAAGGAAATAAAAAGGATCAACAAAAGTGTTGTCAGCTATAAGTATGTAAAGGAATTCTCATTGCAGGAAGAAGAATTTGTCAAGACTACAACGAAAAAGATAAAACGCCATGAAGAGCTTGCTGATCACTAAATTTTCATGAGGCCGGGCAAAAAACAAGCCGGCCTTTTAGTTTTTTATAATGTGATAATAATGTGATATCTAATAATATATTGAAAGGATTATAGTCGGCCTGCCATTATAATTAGCTGCCTGTTTCGTCATATCCAGAAAAAGATGAGCTGTTCTTAGTTTTCTTTGGACATTTCGTGTAATACTATAATTACTATGCTTAATTTATGCTAAGACATAAATTAAAAAATTTTTTGGCTTTTATTGTCGAGTACCCTTTGGTATAATGTTATAGGTTTGTTAAGAGATTATAGGGCAATATTAACAGCAAATCATCTATTTAAATATTGAAAGGGGAAATCTATGCTTGCTTTAACTATTGTTATCCTGTTAGTATGTGCTTCGGTATTTGTTAATGGATGGACGGATGCCCCAAATGCAATTGCAACGGTCGTTTCTACTCGCGTTTTAAGTCCTAAGGCGGCAGTTTTGTTAGCGACAGTATTCAACTTGGTCGGAGTTTTTTTGATGGGAACAGCAGTTGCCAATACTACAGCGAAAATTGTTGAAATAGGGACAGGTCAGGACGCGCTGATCACCCTGGCAGCAGCTCAGCTATCCATAGTCATCTGGGCAGTTTCTGCCTGGAGATATGGAATTCCTACAAGCGAAAGCCATGCTCTTGTTGCCGGATTAATGGGCGCAGGTATTTCTTTTAAAGGTCTGGAAGCTTTTAATTGGAATGAGTTCAGAAAGGTTCTTATCGGGCTTGTTGTAGCAACAGTGCTCGGATTCATATCAGGCTTTTTTGTTACCAAAGGCGTTACTTTTCTGTTTAAAGGGGTAAACCGCTATAAAGCAAATAGATTCTTTTCATGGGGACAGGTTGTTTCTGCCTCTCTGATGGCATTAAGCCATGGTGCACAGGATGGACAAAAATTCATGGGTGTATTCGCACTGGCATTGGTGGTGGGAGGAGTATACCCCCAAAGTGAAAACTTGATCATACCTATATGGATCATGATCCTCTGTTCTGCTTTAATGGCAATAGGCACCTCTATAGGAGGTTATAAAATAATAAAAACCATGGGTATGGATATGGTAAAAATAGAAAAATATCAAGGCTTTTCAGCCGAAATTGGCGCTTCTGCCTGTATGCTCGGAGCAACTGTTTTAGGTATACCATTAAGTACCACTAATGCCAAGGGATCTGCTATTATGGGTGCAGCGGCAGCCAGAAGGCTCTCAAATGTGAACTGGAATGTCGTAAAAGAGATGCTTATCGCATGGGGGCTGACCTTTCCCGCGTGTATGTTATTAGGTTATTCAATGGCAAAATTGTTTTCATTCATATTCTGATAGGAGGATTAGCTATGGGTTTGTTTTCAAGTAAAAATGTTGACTGTTTTGAACTGTTCGAAATTTCTGTTTCTTTTTCCCACAAGGCTGCCACTACCTTGGGAAAATCATACGAAGATGGTATTGTAGATTATAATGAACTACAAAATCTCAAATCTATTGAGCATGAGGCGGATATCCATGTTCACCGCTGCTTAAAGCATGTTGAACAGGCTTTTATAACGCCTATAGACAGGTCGGATATAGTTGAGATAATTAAGGAAATCGAAAACATCACTGACAGTATCGATTCTATTGCCAACCATACTTACATGATGTGTGTAAAGAAAGTCAATGAAGCAGCAAGAAATCTGATGACGCTTCTTGAGGAAGCATGTGAAAAACTGGTCGACTTGTTTAAGATTTTGAAAAATTATAAGAAAGATTTCAAAAAGATCAATGAGCTGATAATCGAGATAAATAATATCGAAGAGGTTGGTGATAAGACATATCAGAAAGCAATGAGAAACCTGTTCGAGTTTGAAACTGATGCTAAAACGATCATTGTTTGGAAACTTTTGTACGATCAGCTTGAGAACGCTCTTGACAAATGTGAAGATGTTGCGGATATAGTTCATAAAATTATAATTTCAAAAACATAATAGTCTATAGCGGGTTATGGGAAATAACCCGCTTTTATTTTCAATACAGTCAATGCCAGCCATTGAATCATATAAATCAAACCGCGCATTATTATAATTCTATTAGAGCAATATTAGAATTGGGCAATCCAGATTGATGCATAAAGTAAACTTTAATATAATTACATTGTAATATATCTTTGTTTCATGCTTTTCCAGGGAGGTTTTCTTATGAACCTTGTTACTGGTCAGTTCAGTGAATCCTTTCCTCCTATTATGGATGGTGTAGGTAATGTGGCCAAAAACTATGCCTATTGGCTGAATAAAAAATATGGTACCGGATATGTGGTTACTCCGGATTATCCCAGGTACGTTGATAATACTGATTTTAGAGTATTAAGGTATAATTCGGTAGGGGTTATAACAAGATATCCGTACAGGACAGGAATACCTAATCTTGATCCTGTTTTTATGAGAGCCGTCAGAAAGGTGCCTTTTGATATAGTACACGCCCATACTCCTTTCAGTTCGGGCAGAATTGCTTTAGATACGGCACGAAAAAGAAACATCCCGATTATTGCATCATTCCATTCCAAGTATTATGATGATTTTCTTGAATCTTTCAAACTTGAGAGGATCGCGCGTTTTGGAGTATCAAAAATTATTGAGTTCTATAATAGCGTTGATGCAGTCTGGACAGTAAACAATTCTACTGCGAAGACTCTTAGAGAATATGGCTTTAAAGGTCCGATAGAGGTCATGCAAAACGGGATCGAGTATGAGCCGCCTGAAAACAAGGCATCAGACAGAATGATGGTAAACCGGAAGCTCAAGCTCAATGAGTCTGAACTGGTCTTTATCTATGTTGGGCAAATGGTATGGCAGAAAAACACCAGAGTACTGTTAGAATCATTGTCTATACTTAAGAATAAGGGTTTGGATTTCAAAATGCTTATGGTTGGTGAAGGTTATGCTCTGGGCGAATTAAAAACTCTTGCTAAGGAGCTCGGGATAGGTAACAGTGTTCTTTTTTTAGGCAATATTGAAGACAGGGATTACCTTAGGACCCTCTATTGCAGAGCTGATTTTCTTTTATTCCCGTCACTTTACGATACGTTTTCTTTAGTCGTACGGGAAGCTGCATCCCAGGGCTGCCCTGCCCTGCTCATAGAGGATTCAAACGCTGCTGAGGGTGTTACTGATGAGGTAAACGGTATTCTAACCGAAAATGGTCCGGAAAACATTGCTGCCAGGGTTTTAAAAGTTCTGGAGACACCGGGACTTTTGAAAAAAGTTGGGGAAAATGCGAATAAATCTCTTTATGTCAACTGGGAAACTGTTGTTGATCGTGTCTATAAGCGCTACCTGGAAATAGTCAGAACATATAAGAGGGTACATGCCTGCAATTGAATCATTATCGGGAGAAGGAACTGCATATAAAGGATTGGGTAATTATTTCATATGCTTTATGGATGCTTTCCTTGATTTGCTTGCTGCGAAGGAACCGAAGTTGGATCTTAACATTTCCCCGAAGATTCAATAATATTTCCGCATCAAGATCGAATCCGCCGACAATGCCAACTTTATAAAAAGTTATACTGCTGTATGGGATAGAAATATACTGGATTTTCTTACCAGTGAACCCCTTTCTGTCAGCAATCAGGATCCTCTTTTCTGTTAAGATCATCTCATCTCTTAAAGAGGCGAAGCAAAGCAGCGGAGTCTCATTGTCACATAGTTTTTCTCTTATGGTTTCAGTTGGTTCAGTCTCATTTAAGAAAAAATATATGGTGGGTTTAAACCTTAAGTATCTAAGAATCATAAAAATCCGCCTTTGTACAATTATGCAAATAAAGTTTTTGTACTTCCGGCGTTAAATATGCAACTAATATGGAGACGTCATACCTGATCAAGTTTTATCAGCCGGCTTAGCCAAATGCTGATTAAGCTCCATTACCTTAATCATCCGGTACAGCATTTCATTGACAGGCGTAGGGATCCCATGTTTTTTGCCCAGATTGACAACGGTGAGGGCAAAGCTTTCAACCTCAGTTTTTCTGCCGGCTTCCATGTCCTGAAGCATGGAGGTTTTTCCGGAGGGTGAGAGAACACTTATAAGGTTCATATACTCGTCTATATCTGCCTCGGAAAGGTGGATCCCTTCCTTCTCAGCCAGAGGAATAACCTCTCTGCATGCAGATGCCATAAGCTCCCTGGCTTCCCGCATCGTCTGATATACCCCGTAAGGAGCTTTGAGTATTGCAGAGGTCTGATTGACTCCCACATTCATCATGAACTTCCACCACATTTGTTTCAGGATATCATCAGGAACGGAAAAAGGTATCCCCGTCCGGGTGAAAAATTCAGAAACCAATTCAGCCTTGCCTTTTGCCTCAGGATAATGTTCGCCGAATACTATTTTTCCCGTATTATGAAAAATGACTTCATTATTTTCTCTGACTGCATCGGTGCCAACACAGAAGCCATGAAGAACTTTTTCTGGTCCAAATGCACTGCTTAAGCAGTCTTCACTGGTTATTCCGTTCAAAAGAGAAATAATAATTGTATCTCGTCCCACAAGAGGTGATATCAATTCGATCGATTCTTTTAGATGGTGTCCCTTAACTGCGATCAAAATAAGTTCAGCGGGTTTATCGCCAGCCTTGGGAACAGTTAAATCAAAAAAATAACGTTTTCCATTTATTACTGCACCATTTTTATAGCGCTCTATTCTTTCGTTGTCCAGAATAATCCTGATGCAACTATTATCATATTGATGGATTATTGAAGCATAGATTGAGCCAACAGCTCCCAGACCGATCAAGTGAACTGATTTTATTTCTTTTGACATATTCGCTCCCCCGGTATTATTTTTCTTATAACTTACTAATAGTTACTAATAGTAAGTATAACCGTTAAAATGAGGTTTGTCATCACGTCAGGCCGTGTGAAAATAACCCCCTGTTAATACTTGATTAATATTAACCGGAAAGATAAAATGGTTATGCTAGCTCTTATCCATGGAGGTTCTGGTATGGGATTCAATAATAAAGCAAAACGAATTGTAGCTTCTGTACTAGCTGTTTTGATTATTTTTTCTTTGATAGCTGGTATGATTATTATGGCATTATATTATTGATAAATTTTCTATCACGACTATTCCGGGAGATGCTGAAATCCATCTCCTGTCTTTTTTCACAGGGTACTATTTCCGGGGTCGACACACAAAAATCGCAAATGTTATTTCTGATATTTTTACAGGATCATGCAAATAAGCCTGAGATGAGAAATTTGCATGGTCATGTAGCAAGTTTGGACTAGCCTGAATAATATGTAGTGAGCTTGTTCGACAAAGAAACAAGTAAATAAATAACAGAAAGGAGTGAAATAATGAAAAAGAAGATTATTCAGGTTCCGGTGATTGTGGGAAAAGGATCGGAGCAGTTTTTCGTCGAAAAGGATGTTAAGATTTCTCCTCCCAGTCCTGCAATATTCAAAATTGAGAATATTGAAAAGAAGGTGTATATTACCGACGCTCACGTAATTCCGGGGAAGGTTATTTTTAACGCCTATATTTGGAAAAATGTGACATACAAGACTGTTGAGGATGTCTGCGACGGAATTGTCAATGGTCCCGTCTTTCATGCTACCTTCAAGATCCCGTTTGGCGGGTTTGTAGAGATCAAGCCTATAGGGTGCGAGAAAGTAAAGGAAGGCGACAAAGCCGAGCTTCTCGAAGCCTTTGTAGAAGGTGAAAAGGATTTCCTGCATGACGAAATAATATGCAAGGGCCAGAAAGTTTTCTGCAGTCTTTTGGAGAAGGACGTCGTGAAAGTTGCCTTCAAAGTTGTCAGAACAGAGCATGTCGATGTATGCGTCGATGAAGAAAAAGACGAGGATAAGAAAGACATATGCAAATGCGATGACAAGAAAGATGGCAAGAAGTGCTTCGAGGAAGACGAAAAAGACGATAAATGGGATAAGCGCTATGACAACCGCGGAGACTACTATGCGAAATGCCGCGGAAAATATTACTGATAGCCTGCTTTCTAATTAGAAGAACAGGGCTGCGATTTCGCAACCCTGTTCCTTTTACTTACGAGGCTATCATTTTTAATAACCGGTACCCGCCCGACAGATTATATACATTATCAAAACCGTTCTGGCAAAGGATTCGGGAAGCGATATATCCTCGAAAGCCTACCTCGCAAAAGACATAAACAGATCTACTTTTATCCAGCTCAGAAAGGCGATTTCGGAGCTCATCTAAAGGTATGTTGACAGCTCCTTTAAGGGAACCTCTGGCATACTCTGCCTGTGTTCTGACATCAAGAAGGGTCACTTTACCAGGGTCAAGATCTTTTACATCATGCCAGTGAAAAATTCCCATAGAACCATTCAGAATATTTGATGCAACATATCCAGCTATATTGACAGGATCCTTTGCCGATCCGAATGGCGGGGCATATGAGAGCTCAAGATTTGTAAGGTCATGAACAGTCATCCCGGCCTTGATCGCGGTAGCAATCACATCGATCCGTTTATCTACACCCTTGGATCCGGTTATTTGAGCGCCCAGTATTCTTCCGCCTGGTTTTTCGAATAACAGCTTGATCGTCATAAAGGAAGCACCTGGATAATAGCTTGCATTTGATGCACTGAAGGTAAAGGATTTTTCAAATTCAATTCCGGAATCCTTCAATGCTCTTTCATTATTGCCTGTCATCGCTACAGTCATATCAAAAGCCTTTAATATCGATGTTCCAAGCGTACCCTCGTAGGTGCTCTCAATGCCGGCGATATTATCAGCAGCAATACGGCCCTGACGATTAGCCGGAGAGGCAAGAGGAATAAATGTTTTTTTCTTTGAGACAAAATCAACCACTTCTACCGCATCCCCTGCTGCGTAAATAAACGGATCGCTTGTTCTCATATGATCATCTGTAACGATGCAGCCCCTTGTCCCCAATTCCAGACCGGCATCCCTGGCTAAGGAGCTTTCAGGTCTTACCCCTACCGCGAGAATGACCATATCTGCTTTTATGGCAGGTCCTTCGCTCAGTACGACATCATAAGTGCCGTCATTAAAACGAATTGCCGTAACAGCGCGGTTCAGATATAAGCCGACTCCTTTCCGGGTTATATGCCTATGGACCTCGACTGCCATGTCCAAGTCAAGAGGTTGTATTACATGGTCGGCAAGCTCAACTATTGAGACTTTAAGTCCGAGAGCGTGCAAATTTTCTGCCATTTCGATCCCTATATATCCAGCTCCGACAACAACCGCACTTTTAGGTTTGCTGTTGTTAACGAAGTCCTTTATCCGCCAGGTGTCGGGTATATTCCTTAAAGTAAATACAGCATCTGATCTTGCCCCTTCAACAGGAGGAATTATAGGTTCGGCACCGGGCGAGAGGATAAGATAATCGTAGCTTTCCTGATATACTTTGCCCGTAGCTTCTTTTACATCTACAATTTTTTTGTCGCGGTCGATTTTTATTACTTCGCTTCTTATTCGCACATCTACATTAAAACGTTCTTTAAAGGATTCGGGGGTTTGAAGAGTAAGTTCTTCCCTGTCGGTGATCACATCGCCTATATAATATGGAAGCCCGCAGTTTGCAAAAGAGATATGATCACCTCTTTCAAACATAATAATATCGGCGTGCTCATCCAGCCTTCTCAGTCTTGCCGCAGCAGTGGCTCCTCCCGCGACGCCTCCTATAATCAGCACTTTTTTTGCCATATGCATACTCCTTTTAAAATAGTTATAAAATCGTTGATTTTTCGCAATTCTATGATAATCAAAGTATGGCTGTCGTATCAGTGACTATGTTACGTAATGGATAGACTTTATATTTTTGACGGATCAAAGACGATTTTCCCTCTGCTTAAGCTCACTATACCTTTTGATTCCATATCTTTAAGCAGACGGCTCACAACTTCACGTGCTGTCCCCAGATCCGATGCGATATTTTCATGGGTGGCATAAAGAGGATAGGCCCCTCCAGCGGTTTTTGAAATAATATAATCCATAAGCCTGTCGCTTGTCCGCTTAAAAGTTATGTTTTCAACAAGCCCTAAAACGGAATAAAACTTTGCGGACATTGATGAAAAAAAGAATTTTTGTATAGACGGTGATTCATAAAAGAATTTTTTAAATAGCTCTATTGGTATGAATATAATCTCTGAAGGCTGTTCTGCCGATGCTGCAACAGGAAAAGGGATATCACCTGTTCCCATAAGGCAGGCAACCGTAAGCACACAGGTTTCACCTCTGCTTATGCGATATAGAGTGATTTCCTTGCCTTCCTCTGAAAGCTTGTATATCCGAATTGTTCCTGAGAGCACAAGAATTACTCCGGTGCATTCGCGGCTTTCGTCCAGCAGAATCATGCCACTTTCCAGCTTTTGAAGGTAAAGTCTGTCAAAAAAAAGCTTCTGTATTTCGCCCAGCTCATTTACAAAAGGGAAAGCCTTTTTTAAATCTGCAATAGTTTTTTCATTCAGCATCTATATCCTCCAAATATATTCTAATAATAGCATACAAAAGTGGATCCAACAATGTTTTGCCGAATGGGCCATTGTGCAGGACAAGGCCAGGTCAAATCATCCCCCTTGCTTTACAAAATTGCACCAAAAAAGACAGAGCACTGCTCTGCCTTCGGAAATATGGGCAAGGTTCTTTTGCTTACAGGATCATATTCTTAAAATCTTCCTTGCTTCTGAAACCGACGACCTTATTTGTCGCCTTTCCCTGTTTAAATGCTATAACTGTTGGAATACTCATGACCCCAAATTTGCTTGCCAATTCCGGTTCTTCATCAACATTCACCTTAAGGATCTTGACCTTACCATTCATTTCCCCGGCCAGTTCATCTAAAACAGGAGAAAGCATTCTGCATGGTCCGCACCAGGGGGCCCAGAAATCCACCAGTACTGGTAATTTTGAATTTAATATTTCCGTATCAAATTCACTTTTTGTTACATGTTTAATAGCCATTATATCCAACTCCCTTCATAGGTTTGAAATTGAATCGATAACCTCTTGATATTAATATACCCTGATTCGCAGCTATTTTTCTGTGATAAAGTTACAGTTCATTAAGTTTATTATATTTGATTGTCATGTTATAATATTATAATGTTTTCACCCAAACGTTATTTTATAATGGTGGTTATACTGAATTATATGTTTGACGGAGGTTTATAAATGCGAATACTTAATATAATTAAATATACGGGTCTTATTTTTTTATGCGCCACATTATTTGCCGGTTGTTCCCGGAATACCCCGAAAACTATAACAATAGGAGAGGGAAAGAATAAAATAACGATAACGCCGGGTTACCAGTTTATTTTGCCCCAGGATAGAGACACTACAGTCGTAATAAAGACAAATATGGGAGACATAAAAATAAAGTTATTTCCCGAAAAAGCTCCGAAGACTGTAGAAAATTTCATTACACATGCAAAGAACGGTTATTATGATAATGTTATATTCCACAGAGTAATTGAAGGATTTATGATTCAGGGAGGAGACCCCCTCGGTACCGGATATGGCGGAGAGAGTATTTGGGGACAACCCTTTGAAGATGAGTTCTCTCTTGACCTTTTTAATTACAGAGGAGCGCTCAGTATGGCCAATGCCGGACCAAACACCAATGGAAGCCAGTTTTTTATAGTTCAGAAGAAGGACCTGTCAGATGCGGAAATCAACTTTCTTCAGCAGCGTGGTTATCCGAAAGAGATCATTGAACTGTATAAAGACCATGGCGGGACTCCCCAGCTTGACTTTGCACACACAGTTTTTGGACATGTTTACGAAGGCATGGATGTTGTGGATAAAATAGCGGCAACAAAGACCGATAAAGATGACAAGCCGCTGGAAGACGTTATAATAGAGTTGATTACAGTATCAGAAGGGAATAAATAAAGGATCGAGATGAAACAAGGCGTTAGATGGTTTATAGCAATAATATCGGTGGTCATAGGCATATTATTGTGCATGAATACTGTTTCTGCCCATTATTATTCCAATGACTGGAACCTGGGCGTTATTCTGCCTTCAATAATTGGGTCGGGCTTCTTTGTTCTATCGATAATATTGGTATTTAAAAAAGGCCATATAATAAAGAACAAGAGGGCCAGGAAAACGATCATTGCTGCAGCTATTCTTTGCTTATTGATTTTCATAACTATTGAAGCTTTAATTATAACAGATCCGTACACCCATGGGACCGATGAGGCAGGCGAAGTAGATACGGTCATTGTTTTAGGCTGTGGCATATGGCCTGACGGAAGACCTACATTAGCACTTGCAATGCGGCTTGATAAAGCCATTGAGTATTACAGGGAAAATCCGCATGTGAAAATTGTAGTTTCAGGAGGTCAGGGCCCGAATGAACCATATCCTGAGGCCGTGGCAATGAGAGATTATCTTATAAAAAGAGGCATACCTGAAGAAAAAATAATAAATGAGGAAAATTCAACAAGCACCCGTGAAAATTTTGAATTTTCACGGAAAGTAATGAACATACCGGATGACAAAATTGAAAAAATCATTTTTGTAACAAGTGATTTTCATATATTCCGTGCCAGGATCCTGGCCAGGCGCTTTGGTTTTGATGCTTATGCCATTGCAGCGCCGACACCGAGGGTGATATTGCTCAACAGCTACCTTCGGGAGTTCTTTGCCTTTATCAAGTCCATGCTGGTAGATTATTAGTCTCAAGACTTTCCTAACAGAACTGCGATTACTTCAGGATAAATCTCCTTTGCATGGGTCTTCCAATTATTACAGATGGAGCGGGCATCCTCCCGTGAACCCACAGAAAGGCGAATGTCTATCAAAGGCTTAAAGTCTTCCAAAATTTTGCATTTGACCTCGTACTCATCTTCGTTTTCTAGAGTAAACTCTGCTACAACAGAGGTTTCCAGCCGCATGACCGAGCGGATGGCATCAATGTTTTTATCGAGTCTTGTCCTGATACCAAGGGGAATTAAATCAATAAACATTTCCAGCATTTTTAGCCCATCCGGAGAAGGAGTATAATAGTCAATGTTTTCACGAGTTTCGGTTATTATCAGATTATCCTGCTGCATTTCGTGGATTCCCTGCTGGAGAAGGAAATAATTCATATAACGGTTTTCAAGCATTATCCTGGTAAGCTGCATGTTGCTGACCGGAATACGGACCCGATTCATAAAATATAAAAGCAAAACCTTGTTTTCAGCTTTTTCGCGGCCTTCAATGTCCATAGCGATATACTCCTCATACTTTCTTGTTTATAAAGTATACTATAAATCAATTATGAAATGTATAACTTTCTTGCATCAGGCTGTGCGAAAACTGATCACTTGCATAAAATCATGCGATTCCATCGGCAGGTACGCCGCTTAATAACAGCTTGTATGATATTTGTAATTGCATGGTAATGAAGTTATCATTCGGTCTGCCCAAGCTTTTGTGACATATGCATATTGCTTATGCAGAGCATATTTGATAAAATCTGAACTAAATGACCAAAAGCATCTTTTTCTTTTGTTTTTATTAACGAAAAGTGACCTGGATGGAGGTTAATATGGCTGGAACAATAACAGAAAAAATATTGAAGGAACATATTATTGAAGGTGAAACAAAAGCAGGCAGCGAAATTGCTCTTCGAATTGACAATACCCTGACGCAGGATGCCACAGGAACGATGGCTTACCTTCAGTTTGAAGCTATAGGTATAGACAGGGTAAAAACTCAATTCAGCGTAAGCTTTGTTGATCATAATACTTTGCAGACAGACTTCAAAAATGCTGACGACCATAAATTCTTAGAATCCATGGCAAAAAGATACGGGCTGTATTTTTCAAAGCCCGGAAATGGAATTTGTCATCAGCTTTTTTTAGAACGCTTTGCAAAACCCGGAAACACTCTTATAGGATCTGACAGCCATACTCCCACAGCAGGCGGAATAGGCTGCTTCGCCATGGGCGCTGGCGGCCTCGACGTAGCATGTGCCATGGCCGGAGCGCCTTTCAGAATAAGATACCCGAAGATAGTCGGAATAAAGCTTACCGGGAAGCTAAACCCCTGGGTCTCGGCAAAGGATGTCATTTTAGAGGTTCTTAGACTGGTTGACGTAAAAGGTAATGTTGGAAAGGTCTTTGAATATTTCGGCGAGGGCGTTAAAACTCTTGGAGTTCCTGATCGTGCGACTATAACTAATATGGGTACCGAAACAGGATGCACAACCAGTATTTTCCCAAGTGATGATATAACTCTGGAGTTTTTAAAAGCGCAGGGCAGAGAAAAAGATTTCAGAAGATTGGAACCAGACAGCGATGCAGTTTATGATGAGGTGATCCATATAGATCTGTCCGGGATTGAACCTATGGTTGCTTTGCCTCACAGCCCGGGTGCGGTAAAAAGAGTGAGAGAAGTCGGACCTGTAAAGGTCGATCAGGTAGCCATAGGCTCTTGCACAAATTCATCTTTAAGGGATCTTAAGATTGTGTCAAAGGCACTTAAAGGCAGAACTGTTTCAGATACGCTCCATGTATTTATGAGTCCCGGTTCCAGACAGGTGGTGGAGCATCTTATTGAAGAAGGAGATTACACAGATATTGTGAGAGCCGGAGTCAGGATCATGGAAAACGCATGCGGTGCTTGCATTGGCATGGGTTGCGCACCTGCCTCAAACAGTGTATCGGTCCGTACCTTTAATCGTAATTTTGAAGGAAGAAGCGGGACGAAGGATGCCAAGGTTTATCTGGTAAGTCCCGAGACTGCTGCAGTAACTGCATTGACCGGTTTTTTGACCGATCCCAGAGAAATTGGGGAATACCCCGAAATAAAGCTGCCCGACAGATTTATTATAAATGATAATATGATCGTAAAGCCGCTTCCCATTGAGGAAGCCCTGAATGTTGAAATTTTCAGAGGACCTAATATTAAGCCGCTGCCTACATTCGATCCGCTTTCCGATACCCTTTCAGGGAAAGCGCTGATTAAGGTGGGCGATAATATCACAACCGACCACATAATGCCCGCAGGTGCAAAGATCCTGCCCTTCAGAAGCAATATTCCTGAGATATCGAAGTTTGTATTCGAAGCGGTTGATACAAAGTTCTATCAAAAAGCCAAAGAATCCGGCGGAGGCTTTATAATCGGCGGCGAGAATTACGGTCAGGGCTCAAGCCGTGAGCATGCGGCTCTTGCGCCAAAGTATTTAGGAGTAAAAGCAGTTATAGTCAAGAGCTTTGCGAGAATTCACCTGGCTAATCTGATAAACTTTGGGATCGTGCCGCTGACCTTTAAAAATCCGGCTGATTATGACAATCTTGAAGAGGGTGATGATCTGGTGGTGGAAATCGGCGATCTCAAGGGAGGCTGTATTCTTAAAAACATGACTAAAGGCATTGAAATAGAGCTGGAACACACATTATCGGACATGGATGCAGAAATCCTTAAAACCGGCGGAAAGCTGCCCTGGATAAAGAAAAATTTTGAAGAGTAAATTGAAACAGGAGGTAGAAGAGTGGCTAAAATAATAATGAAGACACCTCTGGTCGAGATGGATGGAGATGAAATGACCAGAGTTCTGTGGAGTTGGATAAAAGAAATTCTCCTTGAGCCATATATAGCATTGAACACCAAATACTATGATTTAGGTCTGAAACACCGGGATCAGACAGATGACCAGGTGACCATAGATTCTGCTGAGGCTACAAAAAAGTATGGTGTGGCGGTAAAGTGCGCCACTATAACCCCTAATGCTGCACGGGTAGTAGAATATGATCTGAAGGAAATGTGGAAAAGCCCTAACGGCACAATTCGCGCTATACTGGATGGAACTGTTTTCAGAGAGCCAATTTTAGTTAAAGGAATAATCCCGTTTGTGCGAACATGGAAAAAACCCATATCAATAGCCCGCCATGCTTACGGTGACGTTTATAAAAATACTGAGCTGAAAATCAAAGGTACGGGTAAGGCTGAGATTGTCTTTACCAGTAAGGCTGGCAATGAGACCCGCAAAACCATCCATGATTTTACTGATGACGGGATCATAATGGGAATTCACAACACCGACAAATCCATAAAAAGCTTCGCCCGCGCCTGCTTCACCTATGCATTGGACAAAAAACAAGATTTATGGTTTTCGACCAAGGATACCATATCCAAAATCTACGACCATAGGTTCAAGGATATCTTCAATGAGATCTACGAGGCTGAATACTCTCAGAAGTTCAAAGATGCCGGGATAGAATATTTCTATACTCTCATAGATGATGCGGTTGCAAGAGTGATACGCTCTGAAGGAGGGTTTATCTGGGCATGCAAGAACTACGACGGCGATGTTATGTCGGATATGATAGCATCGGCCTTCGGAAGCCTTGCCATGATGACTTCGGTTCTGGTTTCTCCTGAGGGGTATTATGAATATGAAGCTGCTCATGGAACTGTCCAGCGCCATTATTACAATCATCTTGAAGGTAAGGAGACCTCAACCAACTCAGTGGCTACGATTTTTGCATGGACCGGGGCTTTACGAAAAAGAGGAGAGTTGGATCAGATCCCAGATCTGGTTTCTTTTGCCGAAAAGCTTGAAAATGCGTGCCGCAGGACCATTGAATCGGGGATCATGACTAAGGATCTGGTGGCCCTTTCGGTACTGGAGAATAAGAAAACTGTTAATACCAGAGAATTTTTACTCGAAATACAGAAACGATTAAATGATATGCTTCAATAAAGGGTGCTGAAATGAAATACGACGGAATTGTTATCTACAGTGATCTTGACGGAACATTGCTGAACGATAAGCGCGAGCTTTTAAAAGAAAATATGGATGCCATTTCCCACTTTGTTTCACAGGGCGGGAGCTTTGCCGTGGCAACGGGCAGGATGGAAAGAACGACTCTTATAAATTTTCCTCAGCTTGCCATAAATTGCCCATCGATCTTTTTCAATGGGGCGCTGGTATTTGATGTTAATACGCAGGAAGTGCTTTGCAGCACTTTTATGCCTGAAGGGCTTGCTCCTGTGATGCAGGAGATATTTTACCGTTATCCTACAGCATGCCTGGAAATAAACGTACACGGAAAGGCTTATGTATTCAATCTCAACGATATTGTCAGAGCACAGATCAAGAGAGAAGGAATTGAAGTAGTTGAAGGCTCATGGCAGGAAATTCCTGAGAACTGGCTTAAAGTATTGTTTGCCGATAAACATGAGGTTCTGGAAAAAATCAAAGCCGATTTGGATGGATTAGGCAGGAAAGATATAAATGTTATGTTTTCAGAGCATGAGCTGTTGGACATTGTGTCAAGTGATGTTTCAAAGGGTATGGCCTTAAAGAAGCTGAGGACCTTATATAAAAACAAATGGAAATTGGTTGTTGCCGTTGGAGATAATGATAATGATTATGACATGCTAAAACAATCCGATCTTAGCATTGCTGTCTCAAACGCAACGCCGAAGGTGAAGTCTGTTTCAGATTATATAATCAGTCACCATAATATTCCATGCATTCCGCAGGTTTTAGAGATTTTGGGGTCGCATCTTAAGCATACCGGTTTAAAAGAGGGGAATTGTTGGTAATTAAAATTGAGGACATGCTGATTCTATGGGTGTGATATTATGAAATCGACAAAAATCATCGTATTGTTTTTGATTATGGCACTTTTATTCAGTGTTGCATCGTCTGTAAGGGCCGATCAAACCAATACTAAGACTCAACAGCCCGGTGAGAATTTTGACACAACAAAAGTCGATCTCGGTTCGGTAGGCGCGCGTTATATCCCGATAGAGGAAAAACGGGTCAAAACAAGAGTCCAAAAAATAGATTTAAAGTATGATTATGACCTTTTCGGAAGAGAGGATTTTGAGTATTTTCCTCTCCAATTAGGTAATGGTGATTATAAGGTTTTAGTTTTCGAAAATATAACAGGCAACCGCTACCGTCAGGTAAAAGCCAGGAGCATGAAAGCTGAAATAAAGAATCCGCTGGATGTATACAAGGCTTCCATCCAAACGGTAAACTGGGATCCTGAAATGAAAATTATCAAAAAAGCCTCCGAATTAACAAAAGGGCTTAAGACTGATAAACAAAAGATAACTGCAATTTATAATTTTGTCATAGATACATTCAGTTATGATTATGACAAGATAAATAATATCGAAATAACTTATATACCCGATATCGAGAAGATCTACGAAGAAAAGAGCGGTATTTGCTATGATTATTCGGCTGTTTTAGCCGCGATGCTAAGGAGCCAGGATATCCCTGCAAAGCTTATAAAAGGTTATACCGATCTTGTCAAGGGCTACCATGCCTGGAATGAGGTGTATCTGGCCGAGGAAGACAGGTGGCTGGTGATCGATTCAACATATGACTCTGGCTTAAAGAAGAAAAACAGGAAGTTCACAATGGAGAAGGATAGCAAAAAATATCACGGGACGAAAGAATATTGATTATAATTATTCCGTCTTCAATCATATATGCCCTTCTTACACCAACCCTAGATACTTCTCAAAGAATAACATCAGTTTTTCTATAATTCCTTGCTTTTTCGCGGTTCTGCCTCCGCCAAAGCGGGATACAGGTGGCATGATTTTATCAATGGCTGTACCGGTTGTTTTAAGCATTCCATCTCGGAAAGCATTGTCGATGAAACGGCGGGTTTCTTCAGGCTTTAATTTTTCTTCTTCTATAATTGCTGAAA
>JAAYNO010000187.1 GCA_012520855.1 Clostridiaceae bacterium
GCAGCAATGTCTACACCGCTATGGGTACGCCATTCGTTGAATGTCGGAGAAAAGATAAGCTTGTCCATCGAGTATTCAGCTTGTATTTTTCCTGCTACCGGAGCCTGAAAGCCCGGTCTTACAATTGCAAGAACAACATCCTCTGTAGCTGCATCTTCTTCAATTTCAGCCTGAGTTTTACCCGTGGTTGCAACCGAAGCCTCTTCCTTTGGTCCGGGTTCTTTCTCCTCATAAATCACATCAGTGTCCGGATCAGGTACGGTTTCATCAATGTCGACATCAGTTACCGGTTCGTCTTCAATGTCGTCCATTCCAATCAGGGGATCGTCTTCAAAATATGGTGTTCCCTCATCAACAATAGAGCTTTGATCGGGCTCCTCCTCTCCAAATGGATCGATAAAATCGTTGAACCCTATGTCATCATCCTCATTTAAGTCTTCTTCCTGTACGTAATAAGGATCCGGTTCCGGGTCACTAAGTATCTGGTTTGTTGAAAAATATACAGCACCTGCAGCCAGAGCGCACAATCCTACTACTATTGCGATATAAAAGCCACTTTCTTTAAAAAACAATTTTATTTTTTTCCCAGGTTCATCGTCCTTAAATCTTCCCTTGTTGTTCACAGAATCCACCTCCGTTTTGTATTATTGCCAACGGAAGGCGTTTTATACTTTAATATCTTAATTCTTCCACTGTTACTCCTGTATAATAGAACTTCAATATTTCTTCAAAATTATAGCCGTTTGAACCCAGCGCATCAGCGCCGCATTGACTCATTCCAACACCATGTCCGTAGCCTTTGGATATAATTTCTACACGGTTATCATCAAGAAAGTTGATTTCCAGATTGGTCGAACGAAGGCCAAGCAGCTCCCTGAGCTCCGTACCGGTAATTATGACCGAACCAAGCCTTGCCTTATCAACTCTTCCGCTGGAACTCCAGGATATGATTTCAAGATCCTGTATCGCGTCATTTCCCAGTTTTGATTCCGGATATCTTTTCTCTGCTTTGTTTTTAATTTCATCCCATGAAAGCACCGTAGTTTTCTCATATTGTGAATAGTCCTCTTCATATGGACTGTAGACACTCTTTAAATATGGTATTTCCTCAATATTTGTCCATACATCCTCTATATCTTCCGTTACGCCTCCGCTGTTGGAATGATATAGAGGATTTATCAGAACATCATCATATGTTATGACTATATTCTCAGTTTCAGAAACAGCTCTGCATATTTTTTGCCAGTCATTCTCATTCCCATAGGCTTCCAAGAAGCGTTCCCTGGATATCCAGCTCTGGCAATGGCCCGGGTCTGTGCATACATCTGCTCCATAATGCCCTTCTTTCGAGCTATAAAGACCTTTTAGCCTGCTTAAGGCAAATGTCCTTGCTGCTATGGCCTGTGCCTTTAAAGCCTCAAAATTAAAACTGTGGGGCATTTCTGCGGCCACAACCCCTATAAGGTAGTCTTCCAGATATACCTCATCGATTATGGCATCGGCATGGTTATATACCACAAGGGAAACAGAAGCTTTGTTAACACTGGTCTCTTTCTCGCCAACAGTTGCTTTGTCCTCCGTTTTTAGAGGAATCAAAACAAGCATGAGAACAAGAGGCAGAACAAGAAGAAAAATGTTTTCAAAAGTTAACGGGATCCTGTTGTTTTTATCAAATATATTAAGTTTTTTGTTCCCGCGGCCATATGCGCTATATCTTTCTTTAAC
>JAAYNO010000188.1 GCA_012520855.1 Clostridiaceae bacterium
AAAATAACTGCGGGTACGTACGGCATTAAGCCAGGCTATGATTTCTTCCTTTGAATTCTCAGAAGGAAGGGGAGTAGCACACCAGCTGACATAGGAATTAGTTAAAACAGCCTTTAAAGTCAGTTGATAATGATCATTATCCGGTAAATGGTGTGAATGAGAATTTATAATGGGCTGGTTTTGCAAAAGGCTTAAAAATTCCTTTTTATCCATATTTATCCCTACTTTCTTTTGTAGATATTTAGAAACTTTGATTTTGAAAGTCTTCCCCCTGATTTTAACATATATTTGTCAACGATAGTCCTCCCAATCGGGCAGGAAGGAAAATTAATCAAGTTTTCCCTCCTACCCGATGGTTTTTGGTGCCGGCTTCACTGCTATTTAAAATTAAAAAATAAATTTTTAAAGAAGGATTTTTAAATAAAACGTAGAATACAATTAGTAACAAATGATAATTTATGATGAACAAATGTTACAAAAATATCAATTGTAATAACAAGCCGATAGCAGAGGGTGAGGCAAATAATCAGCTATATGGATATAAAGGAGTTAGTACGCAGCACAGTAAATGCGGAAATAGTCAAAAGCAGGCAATTTATTATTGCTGCCAACTGGAAAATGAATAAAAACATGAAAGAGGTGTTTTTATTCATTGATGAGCTGAAGAAAAGGTATACCGGCAAAAAAAGAAACAGCGTAATCCTATTTCCGCCTTACCCATATGTGATGCTGGCTCAGGAGCTGCTTAAAAATACGGATATTTCATACGGACTTCAAAATATTCACTGGGAATCTTCCGGCGCCTTTACCGGCGAGGTTTCTCCTTTAATGGCCAGGGATCTGGGTTGTCAGTACGCCATTATCGGTCATTCGGAGAGAAGGAATATCTTTTTTGAGAATGATGAAATGATCAATAAAAAAATTAAGGCAGCACTGGCCGAGGGCATTATCCCTGTTCTATGTTTGGGCGAAGATATGGAAGCGCGCAGGGAGAACAGGCACAGGGACATAATCAGAAAACAATTATATGAAGGAATGGCTGATGCGGATATCAGTTTACAAAACAGAATTATCATAGCCTATGAGCCTGTATGGGCAATTGGCAGCGGAGCAACTGCCGCATCAAATCAGATAGAAGAAATGCATGGATATATTAACAGCCTTTTATGTGAGCTGTACGGATCTGATATAGCATCCGGCATACCTGTTCTTTATGGGGGAAGTGTAAACCCAGGGAATATACAGGATCTGGCTGTGGTGAAAAATGTATCCGGATTTCTTATCGGCGGAGCCAGTCTTAAGGTAAAGGATTTTCTGAAAATAATTGAATTGCTGGAATAATAACGAACACTGATAAGGGCTGGGTTTTACTGTATGGGGAGATGAATATGGACAGGGAATACATAAAAAAAGTTGTCAGAAATATATTGATAAAAAAACAAATTGAAGATTCCGGTATATATTATGTACCTGTTGCTATATCCAACAGGCATGTACACCTTTCACGGGAGGATCTGGAGAAATTATTCGGCCAAGGATATGAATTAACCCGGGAGAGAGATATTACACAACCAGGTCAGTTTGCATGCAGGGAAAGGG
>JAAYNO010000189.1 GCA_012520855.1 Clostridiaceae bacterium
ACGTATGGTTTGGGCATTTTCTTCACGATGATTCATCTGCCGCGAGAGCTCCTCGGGAGTGTAGGTAGCACCACTGACCGGGTCTGTATAGGTGCCGTCACCATTATGTACAAAATTACGTTTTTCTCCGCTGATTGGATCAGTCGCTTCAATATCTCCTTCATCGTCAAAGTGTATCCACTTGCCATAGTCGTTGTCCGAAGGCGAAGGCGCAAGTGTTTCGCCGGCTCCTTCCGGGATGGTTGGAACCGACCCGCCGGCTCCGCCGAACAATATAGATATCAGTATCGATATAAGAGTAATAATAGCTGCGTCAAGAGGATCTGCATAACCGTCCGGACTGTTTTCTGATTCGCTTTCTTCATCAGAGTCATCAGCTATATTGTCATTTTCCTCATGTTTGCCGGGTTCTTTTTCTGATTCCGGCTCCTTAACCGGTGTATTATCTTCATTGGTTCCGGGTTCCTCAGCAGGAGTGCTATCTTCATTGGTCTGTGATTCATTGCCGGGCTCGGGCTCTCCAACAGGGGAGGGCTCGTTATCGGACTGTAGCCAATCATCGCTGACAGGCCCTTCTATGAACTCATCAGCCCGTACTGTATAATTAAACTGCATTATCTCATTTACCCAGCCTTCGGTGGTTTCCAGACATTCAGCCAGCCATTGATCATAAATTTTGGGCACTTCATCTATCGTTATATCTCCTCCAACCTGAACATCATTAGATACAATGAGCAATAAATAAGCTGTTCCATAGTGGGGGATGGGTGTGGAAAGGGGTATGAAATAATGCTCGTTTTGATAATATCCCTTTACATCTTCATAGTTGATGGCAGCGTGAACAGCTCTGTATTTGCCGATAGTATCAAGCTTTATAGAATCGGGGATACTGGCGGCATCTTTATTTCTGTATTCTTCATCAGTGATCAGCCTATACTGTTCAAGAAACTCATCAACGCCCGTAATTTTGTCGGTATAACGAAAATACATAACTACTCCGGGACTTTGATAAATATAGCCATTATTAAAATCTTGTCTGTTTGATGAGTGGAAATAGGAGCCTTCAGGCAGGTTGGTAAAATCATAGAATACATTACGGGTATACTCATATTCTTCACTTTCTATATTACGAACCTTCTCATTTATTGCCAGGAGATAGGAATAGCTGCCTTTGCTGGTCAGCTCCTCATTTTGAGTTCCCATGACCTGATAGCCATCAGGAAGATCGTTATAGTCACTGATAACGGGCAGTTGATCAGCCGTTGAGGCAAAGGACCATAGAAGGGTGAAACAAAGAGTTACTAATATAAAAACCGCAGACTTCCTCATGATCTTTTTCATGCTGCTGATACCTCCTTTTTACTTTTAGCTGCAATAATAAATATCAAAGCTAAGATAAGAAACCCGGCTCCGAGCCAGGTGCTCCATGGAAGTTTCATAGCAGACAGTGCCACGGCAAGGGCAAATCCCAGTGTCATACCGCTGAGAAACCTGCTGACTTCTATGTAAGACGGGGTTTTCCCTTTAGAGATACTACCGGCGGCTGAAAAGACAAGCCCCCATAAAAATCCACCCTGTCTGCCCATATTTTGCAACAGCATTACAAAGGCAATTATTCCCACGATACTGTTTTGCAGCGATTGGGAACTGTTCATAAAAGCGTAAAGCAACAGAGAGATACCTAATCCGCCAAGCAGCGGGGCAATTGAAGCCATGCTCTTAACAGCAAGGCTTTTGAAAAAGCCCTTGATTCCGCCACCGACCCCTGAAAAGGGTGCTTTTTTCTGAAATAATGGTATGACGGCAGCATTCAAAAATGCTACAACTACGACCTTGCCAAGAATTCCTCCCACAGCTCCAAATACACCGCCAAACATTCCCCCCTGTGCAAAAGTAAGGAAGCTTAGAATGCGCACCGGAAGCGGATTGATTCCGAATGAACCCAGCAATGCGAGCACCAGCCAGAAAAGCCCCAGTATAACAGTAGGAATCATTTGTTTAGGATTCTTCAGCACATTTAGTGACTGACGGACATAACTGATAATGAATTTTCCCATAATAATCACTCCTCTTTCACGAATTACTCATTCATTGTTATTGCATTACCATCCAATGATGTCTGCCTTTATGCCGGTTTCATACAATAGCTTTTGCGATGTATCCAGTACTTCCTGCTTTTCGGTCATTCCGTGCAGTAATTCTACCCGTATTGTCCGGGCTGCATCACCAAAGGTCAGGTATATTCGTTTCTGATCTATTTGGGTAGCATGCAACCGTACTCCATGCACCCCGTTGAGACCCCATCGGTAGATTTCGCTGCCAATGAGTATACCAAAGGTAGATACGACGGTTTCCACGGTATTTTTTTTCATATGACAGTCTGAAGTGGAGATGAGAGCGGATGGTACAGCAAGGATGCGATTATCACAGATGAGTATTGCATAATAAAGCAGACAGCACTGTCTCACCAGTAATATAAGAGAGATGGCACTGATAACTCCGAAAACGAAAACCGCCGCTTCTAACATAAATGCCGCACCGAGCCACACCGCCAGACAAATACTGGCAGCGAACAACAAGGCATATCCATTGCGGCGTTTGCGGATTGAGTTCATTTGTTCCATACTCCTTTTCCAAGTGCGCCAAGTGCACTTTGTGCACTCCAATAGAAATTTTAGTTAAGACAGGCTGAAAAAGCATCGCCCAAAAGGATGAACTGACAGAAAAAGCCCCTCATGCTTTAGTATGAGAGGCCGGTTAAACCTTGTATTTAAGTGGTTTTATGTATCATTCCCCGATTCGATTCTTCAACAGTAAGCTGATGAGTTCCGCACGGCTTGAAACATCGTATTTTGAAAAAATGTTTCTCGCATGCGTTTTTACAGTATTTTCGCTGATGAACAAAGATTCTGCAATTTCCCGGTTGGATTTGCCTGAAAGGATCAGCTGCAATACCTCCTGCTCCCGGATTGTCAGCGGGTCAAGAGTTTTGATTTGACTCACGATGTCCGTTTGCTGCGACTGACTCATATTGTCATAAGCGGAAAGGTAGGCATGACTTTTCAGCAGTAAAACAAGCTGGTGGTTCAGCGGCGGCAGCATAACCAGTGTAACGCAAACCACAGTAAGGGCGATCACT
>JAAYNO010000002.1 GCA_012520855.1 Clostridiaceae bacterium
TTACTAAAAACTCGACAGCCGAAAAGGTAAGCTCTTTGACCTCTTCTTTGGTTTTTATGCCATACGGGCTATTGTCGGTATCTCCATAATATATATAGTTATCATTGGGCATCAGCTTCAGGGCTTCCTTAAGAACCGAAAGCCCACCTATGCCCGAATCGAAAAACCCTATGCACATTTAACTTTCTCCGTCAGTAGATTAAATAACTACATAAACAGTATAGCCAACACGTCCAAAATAAACAAGAATATAGCCGAAGTTTGGATAACCCCTGTGTCTCCCTGCTCATATAATGGAATAGAATTATTTTATCGGAGCTTAAATCATGATACGGGTTGGAGGCCAGATTTTACAACCGGAAACGATCCGGAATCGATACGGCAATGACAGCATTAAGAGAGTAACAGTTAACAGATTGATATCAAGTGATATTACATATTCCTATAGAACAATCGAAGCCCTTGACTTCGAGCTTGATTCAAGGGCGGCAATCGTCCGGGCCGCTGAAAAATTGAACGACAGTTCTTTTTCTTTCAGAGTTTTTAAAGACTCCAAATGCAATCCGGAATTTTGGGAAAGGACGCAAATAGGAGGCTTTCTTATTAAACCGAATGTCAGCCCATATAAAGGAATCAAGGATATACTGAAAAACAGCCGGCTGTATGGAACCGAATGCTCAACTGCGATTGTTATCGTTTTTTATCTGGGGCTTTCGGAAATTCTGCCGGAGGAATTATTCAACGAGCTTTTTGCAGACCTCTATCTGATGAACTGGAAGTACCTTGATAAGGATCTTGGTGTTCGCTCCTCCAATAATATAAAAGATCCTTTGCCGGGAGACTGCCTTTATATTGCAAATCCTGATGTTGATCCTGCCACTCCCGAATGGCAGGGAGAGAACGTGATCCAGCTTATTAACGGGAGATACTATGGGCACGGCATTGGTATAAGGACTATCGAAGGATTTATACGGGCCTTAAACCAGAATAGGGAGCGTGGTTCAACCAGATCGGCTTATTTGACCGACACTGTGGTAAGGCCGGATTATATGTATTTATACGGGCGATATTCATCGGCTTTAAGAACAATAGCATCCAGAAAGACATTATCATAATTATATAAACATTATCATTTAAATATAATATTTTTTTATATTTGCTTTGTTACCATATAATCAGGTACTGTGCACAGATCAATACTTAAGAGGAGGATTCTATGACGTGCATTTATAAAGGTAAAAAAACGCGAGAAATCTCTTTTCCTCTGGGTGGTATAGGAACCGGCTGTGTCGGACTGGCCGGAAACGGGATGCTGATTGACTGGGAAATTTTCAACAGTCCTGCAAAGGGTACCACAAATGGCTTCACTCACTTTGCCATCAAAGCGCAAAAAGGAGATCAGCTTCTGGACGCCCGTGTTCTGAGCGGAGATTTGCAGCCCCCTTATTCGACTTCAAATACGTCCTTCTGCGGGATGACTTATTTACGATTGCCGTGCTCGTTGGCAGTCTATGCTCAGTGGTAGGAATGATAGCAATGCCTTCAATAGTTAAAAAGCTGGATAAAAAACCTGCTTCATTGATTTGCGGAGTTATCGGCTGTTTCTTTTTCTTCCTGATGTACATAATCCCGAATAACCTGACAGCGGCTTTGATCGGTATAGCGTTCAGTTACCTGTTTCTGGCCGTTCCATACGCTTTATTCTTTGGAATACTGCCCGATACCGTTGAATATGGACAGTGGAAAAGCGGTATCCGTGCATCCGGATTGATAATGTCAACACTAACGACAACACAGAAAGCCGGTATGGCCATTGCAGCCGCAGCCGTAGGGTGGGTATTGGATTTTGTAGGCTATGTGGCTAATCAGGCCCAAACGGCAAAAACAATCCGTGCCTTGCTGGCCTTAAGGACCATAATTCCAATGTCTCTTGTAATTATTGGGATGCTGTGCTTTACATTCTATAATCTTGACCGGAAAAAGCATAGCGAAATTGTTAAGGAATTGCAGGCCAGATCCTGATTTAAGTTGAACTGTCTGTTCATTTTCCGGGGCTGTGGAAAAATAAATCGCAGCCTCTCTTTTTTTTCACTTTAGCCGGCCTTCCCAAAGCCTCAATTTTTGAGGTGTTGTACCCCAATAATTTGAAAATGCTTTTGAAAAATGGCTCTCTGAAGAGAATCCTGTTAGAAGCCCTATCGCTCCGCAGGTTTCCTGAGAGAATAATATAAGCCTTCTTGCTTCTATCATTCTATATTCCATCAGGTATTCGCTGAAAGACTTGCCCACTTCGGCAGTAAATACCCTTGATAAATGCTCCGGTGATATTTCAAGCTTTTCAGCGATCTCAGCCAGTTTGATGGGTTTTGAAAGATTATTGCTTATATATGTCATGCAGAAACGAACATACTTATTGTATATTTTGGGCTTGTGGAACTTAAGCTCCTGTGAATATCTGCAGATAGCATCAAAAACAAGGTTATTCAGTTCCTCCTCAGACTTGGCATTTTCTATCGAAACCAGAAACAGATCATTGATAGTAAAGGAACGGATCACATCAAGTCCAAGCTCTATGGCTGTTTTGGCTATGGCAGACAAAAATGTGCAGGTCAGATTTTTTCTTACACGCAAGGTATCCCTCGCAAGCTCGGGAATATTATATTCAAAGGTGTGCAGCAGGTACTCCGCCAGTATCTGACTTGGACCGTCCAGCATTGCATTTTTTAACTCCTCTTTTACAGAAAAATAATCATACGCCGGCAACTGTTTGATTCTCCGGGTTGCAACGTTTTTCTCGATAATGTGAAAAAA
>JAAYNO010000190.1 GCA_012520855.1 Clostridiaceae bacterium
CAAAAGATCGGTTTAGCAGCTTCAAATCTTCAGACTATATAGCCTGTATTAGTTTAGCACTTAGAGGACTGACCTGACGGAATTTTCATTTCACTATTTCATGGCTGCATGTCGGCCGGATGGAGGTTAAAATGTATAGTATCAGCCTGCTGCCATATGAATACAAGATGCTGGATTCAAAAGAACGAAAAAAGAACATTAGCCTTTTGATTGCTATAGGGGTCATGGGAATTCTGTTTGCAGCATATCTGATTCTTACTGTATATGCTTCGGGAAAGACAGCGGAGCTCAATGGGTTAAGAGCTGAATCTGCGGCAGTAGAAGCTCAGATCGCCAATATGGGGGATATTAAGGTTATCAATGATGAGGTTGGTATATTGCTTAAAGATGTGATGACAGCAGCAGGAACGAGCCCGGATTGGAACCAGCTCATTGCAGACATAGGGAATTCAGTTCCTGATCCGGTAAGCTTGAAAAGCATCAAACTAAATTATCAGGGAAGCTCAGGAGAATGCATAGTTCAAGGAGCCGGATCAAATCATCAGTCGGTAAGTGACTTTTTAAGAAAGCTGGAGGATAACTCAGGAATAGGGGAGATAAAGTGCAAATTTTCCTCCAGGTCCGATTCTGCTGACGATTTTGTGGAGTTTGAATTAAGCTTTCCGATTCTACAGGGTCCAGGATATAAGATCCCATTGGAGGTTAATAGCAATGAATGATAAGAAAAATTTGTCAGGCAATACATTGCTTCTTCTATCAGGTATTGTTGTGGTGCTTCTGATGATCCTTAACATTGCTAAAATAAAAAGCATTAGTGAAACATCTGCACAGATAGAAACGGAAGCATCTATACTTGATGAACAAAAAGCTTACCTGGATGAATTGAAGAAATTGACGCTTATCAGGCCTGAGCTGGAAAAAGCACATAGAATATTATCGGTGAAAATTCCGAAACGACCAGAAGAAGATAAATTGATTGAATATATTGATAAACTGACTAAGGAAAACAAAACAAGCTTTATACATATTCAGTTTGAAAAAAGAACCGTTAACAGCGATATGACCGAAATGCCGATACAGCTTATGTTTTCAGGGAAATACACATCACTGATGGAATTCATTCGCAGTATTTCTGAAGGTGAACGGTTAATAAGAATCGATGGGCTTCAGATTGACAGAGGGGACTCTGATGGCAGTATCAATGCTTCTATTACTGCAAAAGCTTTTTTCAAATAATGTGGATATAGGTGCACAAAACGGATAAAAGGGTGGTTGAGATGGGACTCATTGCTGATGCTGGCTACTTAGGGGAACAATTGATCAAGATGGGTATTGTTACCGAGGAACAGATTAAGCATGCGCTGGAACTTCAAGCGAAAAGAAAGAAGAAAGGACAAAAATCAAAGCTGGGCCAATGTCTTATTGATCTTGGCTGCTGCAGTGAAGAGTGCATTGCCCGTGCCATGGCTGAAAAATCAGGCTACGAATTCATGTCGATCAATAAAACGGGTATTGACATGTCCTACGCCAACTTAATCACCCCAGAAATAGCGGCTAAATACAAACTATTACCCATCGCTATGGAAGATAACAAGCTGATCGTTGCGATGCAAAACCCAGGTGATATAATCGCGATCGATGATATTGAGCTATTAACAGGGTTTGAAGTTAAGCCGGTTGTCGTTACTGATCGCGAACTGACTGCAGTACTGGATCAATTCACCAATGCCAGTAAGAATTTTGAGGAACAACCCGAGGAAGACTTTGAGGAAGCTGCCGCAGCTACTGTGGAGGATTATACTGTTAATGAAAAGCCTGCTGTTTTGCTTGTCAATCAAATAATCAATCATGCTGTAAAGGCTGGGGCAAGCGATGTACATATCGAGCCTCAGGAAAAATATACCCGTATTCGTTTCAGGATAGATGGTGTATTGCATGAGATAATGCAGCAGCCTTTAAAGCTTCATCCTTTGGTTACTTCCCGTATAAAGGTTATGGGAGGTATGGATATCGCAGAAAGGCGTATACCTCAAGATGGACGCATTACCATTAAGGTGGAGGACAAGACAATTGATATTCGTGTTGCCTCACTTCCGTCTGCTTATGGGGAGAAGCTTACATTAAGGCTCCTAAACCGCAGCAGTAAAATGATAACCCTTAAAGAGCTTGGCTTTCCGGATATTCAACTAAAGAGATATAGCGAAGTTATGCACCTTCCATATGGTTTTATACTTATAACAGGGCCTACCGGAAGTGGCAAAAGTACTACCTTGTATGCTACTCTTGCTGAGATCAATACTCCTGATAAAAATATCATTACTCTTGAGGATCCAATTGAAAGAAAAATGGGAGGGATCAACCAGATACAGATGAATTCCAAAGCCGGGATGACTTTTGCTTCGGGTTTGCGGTCTATTCTAAGAAGTGACCCGGATATCATCATGGTGGGTGAGATTCGCGACCACGAAACGGCCAAAATTGCTGTTGAATCGGCATTGACCGGGCATCTTGTATTTTCGACCCTGCATACTAACGATGCTCCCGGTGCTGTAACAAGGCTCGGAGAAATGGGGGTAGAGCCGTTCCTTACAGCGTCATCATTGGCGGGTGTCATTGCTCAGAGACTGATGCGGCTGCTTTGCCCATCATGCCGGAAGCCCTATACATTGAGCCGTGATGAAATATTACATATTGCACCGGATTTTCCTCTTGAACCTTACGAGGATTCGGTAACTCTGTATAAAGCCGTAGGCTGTTTGTCCTGCAATAATACCGGGTATAGAGGAAGAAAGGGAGTTTTTGAATTCTTAAGGGTTTCAGAAAAAATGCAAAAACTGATTCTTAATAACTCATCTACAAATGAAATCAGGGAACTGGCAATTCAGGAAGGTATGACCACCTTAAGAATGGATGGACTTAATAAAGTTAAACAAGGCTTATCATCAATGGAAGAATTATTAAGAGTTGTAGTGTAGATACTTTTTTAAAAAAGCAGGTGAAAAAATGATAAAAAGATCACAAAAGGGCATGACGATGATCATCACATTAATTGTGATCTTCGTTTTTACCGTACTGGGAGTAGTCATATGGCAATATGGCATCAATAGTGTAAAGCAAGCCGACAGATCCTGCAAACAAAAGCAGGCATATTTCATTGCACGTTCAGGAGCTGAAGCTCTTTCTTCACACATACTCAAAGGATCAGACACAGAGATTATAAAGAACAAAATAGACAGCCTTCTTAATATCGCATCATTGCCTGTAAGCATCGAAGATGGCTCTTGTACTATCACTTTAAGTCGGGATGGTTCTGATATCACTATTGAATCGGTCGGTTATTTCAAAGGTGAAACATCCTCTGCAGCTCTTGAAATCAAAGAAATAATAGATACGGGAATGCCGCCATATATCTTTAAGAATGCTATTTTTGCAACCGGTTCGATAACATTGAACGGTAATGTTAGTATAAATGGATCTTTGGAATCCAATGATAAAATCACTATTAATGGGTCATCGAAACCTGGATTTATTGAAAATTCCCCAAGGGCTTATCCCGGTATTATTTTCCCACAAAACAACAGCACAACAAAAATGGAAGTCAGCAAAAATACAACCAGCTATATAGATTCCGACGGTTTTTATGATGAAATAAATATTGATAAGGGTGGCATACTGCAATTTGAATTGACTGGTGGAGACCTTACTATAGTTGCGAATAATGTCAATGTTTCCGGTG
>JAAYNO010000191.1 GCA_012520855.1 Clostridiaceae bacterium
AAACCGATTCCGAAAGAAAAATAACATATGACCCGATCAACAGACCTGAGGTATCAAATCTGTTAATGCTAACCTCACTGTCTACCGGCAGAAAGCCCGAAGAAATAGCGGAGGAAATCGGCGATGCCGGTTCCGGTCAGTTGAAGAAAGTTCTTACCGAATCGATCAATGAGTACCTTCGCCCCTTAAGGACCAGAAGAAAGGAGTTGGAGAAGAATTTGGACTATGTCCGGGAGGTTCTTCTCTCAGGCATCGCAGCGGCAAGGGAAGAGGCAGTGAAAACCCTTGAAGAGGTAAGAGAAGTCATGAATATGAAAATATAGGGCTTATTATATATGGAGTTAACAGGCAGCATATCTTTACTGACAAAAGATATGCTGTTTGATTATATAAGACAGTATCAAGGCATAATTGATGAATACATGCATATAAAAAAAGCTAAGTACCTTTAAATTGGGGTCCGGCTTTGAAACGACGATTATACAGTCGATAAGCTATCTTCACCGCATAACCATGGATAGGGATTAATAATAACGAAATAAATCATGAGAACCAATTCTTGACTATCACGTCTATTGTAGCAGGAGGAAGTACAATGGTAAAAAAGGGGTATATTATAACGATGTACTCGTTAGCGCATCTTATTGTTGATTTTTCATGCGCTTTCCTTATGTTTTCCCGTATAAATAACAGCCCGCAATGGTATTTATGCGTTTTCATGTATAATCTTTGCGCATTCGCCATGCAGATGCCTCTGGGCCTTCTTGCTGACAAAATTAACCGAAATGCTGTTTTTGGGGCTGCTGGGTGTGTTTTCGTCGCCATATCTTATAGTCTTGGTAATTTATTTATCCTTTCAGCGATCATAGCGGGTATAGGAAACGGGTTATTCCATATTGGAGGCGGCATAGATATATTGAATATCAGCAAAGAAAAAAGCTGTGCACTGGGTATTTTCGTCTCTCCGGGAGCTTTTGGGCTATATCTGGGGACACTTTTAGGAAGGAAAGATGAATTATCTTCTGTTTTAATTGTGGTAATGCTGTTTGCCATTGCCGCGGCGATTCTGGATGTCTGTTATAAAGCAAAAGGATCTTTTGTTTCGGATAACTCACCGGTGTCATTTAAATGTAAGGCTGTCCCGGAGGCTTTGCTTGCAGTGATTAGCCTGTTTATTGTCGTATGCTTGCGCTCATATGTTGGCATGATGCTCAATTTTCCCTGGAAAGCTGAGAAATCCTGGGGGCTTATATTGATATGTGCTGTTGTATTGGGAAAAGCTGGGGGAGGAGTTCTGGCAGATACAATTGGAAGCGTTAAGGCTTCCGTTCTGTCACTAGGACTTTCAACGGTTTTATTTATATTCTCGCAATATCCTATAGCGGGGATTTTAGCGGTATTCCTTTTTAACATGACAATGCCTGTTACCCTATGGGCGGTAGCACGGATTCTGCCCGGTGCTAAAGGCTTCACCTTCGGACTTTTAACCTTTGGATTGTTTTTAGGATTTATACCCGTCTATCTCGAATTAAATCCGATAATACATACAACCTTAGGTTTTGCTGTGGCATCTTTTGTATCCATGGGCCTTTTGCTTACAGGTATCAGAAGGCTGGATACAAGATGATTAATGATATTTTACCGGTTTTAGGCATATCGCTGGGGCTTACAGTTTTTTTAGAAGAAGTATTTGCCATTATTGTTGGGATCCGATATTCAAAGGATTTGGTTTTGGTTCTTTTGGTAAATTTGCTTACTAACCCTGCGGCTGTATTATGCTACTATATTTTAGCTTTTTACATAGAAATGAATATACTTGTTCTAAAAATACCGATAGAGCTTGCTGCAGTAATTATAGAGGGCTTATATTACAGAAAATATGCCGGTTCAATTAAAAAGCCGTTTTTGTTTTCTGTTTCGGCTAATATTTTATCTTTTGGAACGGGATTGATTCTGAATGCTATATTTTAAAGGCAGGGAGGATTATAAAATGAAAAGGTTTATGTTTTCAAAAGTTTTGGCAGTTCTTGTGATGTGCTTTCTGGCAGTTATATGGAACTTCGTATTTGTTTATGGCGATGTGATTTGGGAACCGAGGGACAGCTTTTACGAGAAAGAGAGGGAAAACTGTGTCTATGTTAACAGGGCATACTATGCCAACGGAGAGAAAGGATATGTTACTGCCTACAAAAACCCTGAATCCAATTGGGCAGTAGCGGATTTTGAAAATGGCAATGACGTATATATCCAATTTATATATAAGGATAAATCAGGCCGGGAATGGGGGATTACCGAATTTAACGATGGTTCGGAGAAAAACGGCTGGGTGCTTATAGATGAGCTTATAGCCCGCTATGATCATAATTCCTTTTGCGAGGACCATGAAAAAGAATTTGTGGACTACGACGGGAGTTTTGACCCCGATAGTTGCGGAGATAAGATTATTGTTTGGGAGTATCCCGGCTCTGATGCCATTACCGGTAAACTATATAAAGAAGACTTTAAGGAATATCTACCCGAATTCTCTTATATGTACAAGGATGATGAAGGAAGGCAATGGGCATACATCGGGTACTATATGGGAAGATGCGGATGGGTGTGCTTATCCGATCCGGAAAACGAGAATTTGCCTGTTATAAAGGTGGAGTATGAAGGGCTGATTCCCGCATCAAAACCCGACAAGTCACCTGCAGTGAGAAATGGATTGTGGCTCTTTATAGGACTGGCAGTGGGTATTATTATAGTATCGATGGTGCTTGTTAAAGTATTTTATGGAAAAAGAAGGCGTAAATTAAAAGTTTAATTAAGAAAGATTTTGTAACTGTCAGATATTTCTGATAATATAATACTGGTAAAAATAAAGCTCAACTCGCGGAGGAAAGTATGGCTCCTAATTTTATGTTCAGCCTTGTTCCGGGTATTGTAACAATTGGATTTATAGTTTTTTTTATAATTTTCATTACTATTGCTATAAAAGGTATTGCCCAGTGGAACCGAAATAACCATTCACCTGTATTGACAGTTACAGCAAGAGTGATAGCAAAAAGGGCAAATGTTTCACACCATACACACCATAATGCCAATAATGTGGGCATGCATCATTCAACCTCAACCTCATACTATGTCACCTTTGAATTTGAAAGCGGCGACAGGCTTGAGCTTCATGTTCCCCATAGTGAGTTTGGGTATCTTATCGAAGGCGATATGGGAAGACTGACCTTCCAGGGTACACGATACAAAGGCTTTCAAAGGGATATGGCATAGGAATTATCTATTAACTCTGTTTAAGCCATTCCAATACCGGTGCAAGATTTTCTACCGATGCGAATGATTTGCCATTGTTAATCATATCAATAGTTTCAAGGTCTTCATCGGTTTTGACTTCTTTTTTCTCCAATTCCTTCATTACTATTTTTGACATCATATTCATCATAAGCTTATTTATTCCCCGAAGCTTGCTTCCGTCATAGCCGCCCTGTAAATAGAAAGCTTTGAGACCGGATATCTTGTTTCTTTCTACCATGTCTTTAATAGCTTCTTCAGATGTTCGCCTCATGCCAACACCGCACACCGCCTTTATATTATAATTTTTCAGAGCTTTTTGATACCCTTTGATACCAGACGCAAACAGCCATCCCATATAGATTATCTCATCCTGTTGATTAAGATGCTTTGATGCTTCTTTATGCTCGTAGACAGGAAGACCTGTTTCTTGTCCCAGCAATTCAGCGTATTTTTTTGTGTTGCCTGTTTTTGATTCAAATACTATTGCCTTCATTAACCTTACTCCTTTATTTGTACATAAAATGGGTTAATTTTGGTTTCATCTTAACAATATTGAACTAATACAATTATGTCAATAGATAGTATAAAATAGGTTTCGATATTGTTTGAAACTGCATATGAACATATGGGCATAAGGGTTGTGAAATTGGACATTATAAAAGATGAAAAAGAAATCTTGGGGGAGTTTTATGGCTGAAAACAGATTCAAGGAGAAATTTATGAGTATGCCCGTAGAAAAGCATGATACAGCTGCATGGGCAAATATCGAATCAGTTAAAAAAGTGTCAAAGGTGACAATGCCCAGTGAGCTTCAGGTAGACAATGCAAAAGAACATGTAGATTCAAATGAAAAATAACACAAGTGGACGGTTCCTCTGTGCACTCACGACGACAAAGAAAGACATAAAAGTGCACAGAGGAACCGTCCACTTGTGTCCAATATCATCCTTCAGCCAGCTTTTTATAGTTGTTGTAGCGTTCCATTGCATGCTTTTCAGCTATATCATACATGTCATCGGCGATTTCAGGGAAAACAGTCTTAAGCGATGAATACCTTACCTCACTGTTAATAAAATCTTTATAAGGCTTAGCAGGCTGCTTTGATTCAAGTATAAAGGGATTTTTGCCCTCCTCCTTCAGCATGGGATTATATCTGTATAATTGCCAGTACCCGGCCTCAACAGCTCGTTTTTCCTGGAACATGCTTGTTCCCATTCCTGTTTTTATACCATGGCTGATACAAGGTGAATAGGCGATTATAAGTGATGGGCCTTTATAGCTTTCAGCTTCGGTGATCACCTTTATTGTCTGATTCATATTAGCTCCCATTGCTATTTGTGCCACGTAAACATATCCATAGCTCATGGCCATCATACCCAAATCTTTTTTTCTTATTTTCTTGCCTGCTGCTGCAAATTTTGCCACTGCCGAGGTCGGGGTCGATTTAGATGCCTGGCCGCCCGTGTTGGAGTAGATTTCAGTATCCATGACAAATATATTGACATCGTCACCTGAAGCCAAAACATGATCAAGACCTCCGTAACCGATATCGTAAGCCCATCCGTCTCCTCCTATGATCCAGAAAGATCTCTTAACAAGATAATCTTTAAGCTTGATGATCTCGGGAATGGGATGGACAGAAGAATACAAATTGGTATTAAGTTCTTCAAGTATAGCTTTTGAAGCTTTTCTCGAGCCTTCTCCGTCCTCCATTTTTTCCAGCCAGAAAGAAAATGCTTCTTTTAACTTATCACTTATATTAGCGGAGAGAGCCTGCTTGATCAGTTCAGCCAGTTTTTCCCGTATTTGCCTGACTCCCAGATACATTCCGTAGCCAAATTCGGCATTATCTTCAAAAAGAGAGTTTGCCCATGCAGGGCCTTTGCCGTCCGAGTTAGTGCAGTAGGCGATTGAAGGTGAACTGGCTCCCCAGATCGAAGAGCATCCTGTTGCGTTGGCTATCATCATCCTCTCACCAAAAAGCTGGGTCAGAAGTTTAATATAAGGGGTTTCCCCGCAACCGGGACAAGCTCCGTTAAACTCCAGATGAGGCTGTAAAAGCTGACTTCCTTTAATAGTCTTAGGATCCATCAAGGCGCCTTTATATTTTAATGTCATGGCAAATTCCCAGTTTTCTTTCTGAGCCTCTGTCTGTTCCGACGCAGGCATCATGATAAGAGCCTTACCTTTGGCGGGACATATGTCGGCACAGTTTCCGCATCCTGTGCAGTCCAGAGGAGAAATCTGTATACGCCAGTTAAGATGTCCGAGATCCTTTCCTGCAGCCTTTTTAGTCTCAAATGACTCAGGAGCGTTTTTTACTTCCTCCTCATCGAGAATGAATGGACGAATAGTAGCGTGGGGGCAAACATAGGAGCATTGGCCGCATTGTATGCATTTTTCTATCTGCCATTCGGGCAGCATAACGGCGATTCCCCTTTTTTCATACGCAGTGACACCCAGCGGATGGGAACCATCCTCCATACCTTTAAATGCGCTGACCGGAAGCTCATCGCCTTCATGTCTGGCCATTTTTCTTTGGATGTTTTTAACGAAATCAGGCTCGTCTTTTATTTGCCGGGGTTCCTTGCTCGGATTTTTCCATGCATCCGGAACTTCAACCTCAACCAGCGCCTCAATGCCTCTGTCAACTGCCGTCTTGTTCATATCGACTATCTTCTGGCCTTTCCTTCCATACATCTTTTCAATTGATTTTTTAAGGTATTCTACGGCCTTTTCTACCGGTATGATGTTGGCAAGCTTGAAGAAAGCTGCCTGCATTATCATGTTTATTCGATTTCCCAAGCCTATTTCAGATGCGATAGTGATTGCGTCGATAATATAGAGCTTTATTCTGTTTTTTGCTATATAAGCTTTCAGGGCGGAGGGAAGGTGATCATCCAGTTCATTTTCTTTCCAGGGACAGTTTAAAACAAAGGTTCCGCCTTCTTTTAACCCTTTAAGAATATCAAAATTGTAGATGAACGATTTATTGTGGCATGCTATATAGTCGGCATGGTAAACCAGATAGGGTGATCTTAAGGGTGAAGGTCCAAACCTCAGATGGGATATGGTTGAACCTCCTGATTTTTTACTGTCATAGGAAAAATAGCCCTGGACATATTTATCAGTGTTGTCACCGATTATTTTGATAGCGGTTTTATTGGCTCCAACAGTGCCATCGGAGCCCAATCCCCAGAATTTGCAGCTTATTGTGCCAGAAGGTGTGGTATTGACGATATCTTTTTCCTTTAAGGAAAGATGAGTCACATCGTCGATGATCCCAATCGTAAAATTGTCCTTTGGCTCATTATCCATGAGGTTATCAAACACGGCGATAATCTGGGAAGGAGTAGTGTCTTTTGACCCCAGCCCATAACGCCCTCCAATGACCAGGGGCTGTGTCTCTTTTTTTTGATATAGCTTTGCAACATCAAGGTAAAGTGGCTCACCGGGAGAGCCGGGCTCTTTTGTTCTGTCAAGAACTGCAATTCTTTTGACAGATTTGGGCATGGCCTCAAAGAAGTGCTTTTCTGAGAAAGGGCGGTATAGATGTACCTTCAGACCTCCTACCTTTTCACCCTTTTGCATAAGATAGTCTACAGTCTCATTAATTGTGTCGCAGACTGAACCCATCGCAACGATCACATATTCGGCATCCTTTGCTCCGTAGTAGTCGAAAAGGCGGTATTCACGTCCAGTGATATTTTTGATTCTTTGCATATAGTCACACACTATTTCAGGTACCCTGTCGAAGAATCTATTTTGCACCTCCCGCCCCTGAAAATATATATCCGGGTTTTGTGAGGTGCCTCTTACTACCGGATGCTCCGGATTCAAAGCTCTGTTCCTGAATTCATTGATAGCATCATGGTTAACTAATTTTGCGAGATCATCATACTCGATCACGTCAATTTTTTGCATCTCATGAGAGGTTCTGAAACCATCAAAAAAGTGCAAAAACGGCAGTCTGGACTTGATAGAAGATAAATGAGCTATACACCCTAAGTCCATTGCTTCCTGTACATTTGAGGAGGCGAGCATGACCACCCCAGTCTGGCGGCATGCCATTACATCCTGATGATCTCCGAAAATTGAAAGGGCATGTGTAGCAATAGCCCTTGCAGAAACATGAAGCACTCCTGGAAGAAGCTCGCCTGCCATTTTGTAGAGGTTCGGGATCATTAAAAGCAGACCCTGCGAGGCGGTATAAGTAGTCGTAAGAGCTCCTGCCTGAAGAGATCCGTGCATTGCGCCAGCTGCTCCCGCTTCGGATTGCATTTCAACTACTTTTACTTCCTGACCGAATATATTTTTCTTGCCATGAGCCGACCATTCATCGACGCTTTCTGCCATGGGAGATGACGGGGTTATAGGGAAAATTGTCGCTACCTCTGTAAATGCATAGGAGGCATAGGCTGCGGCCTGGTTTCCATCCATTGTTTGTTTGGACATTATTCATTTCTCCTTTATTGCTTTTGTTTGAGTAATCGTTTTATCTCATTTAGTATTACTAATTATTTGCTTTTAATTACATTGATTTTGAAATATAATACAACCCGTAGCCCAGCATTAAGGCCGGGCTACATATACTGA